>JACQCH010000037.1 GCA_016201735.1 Candidatus Omnitrophota bacterium | reverse complement strand
GGCCGAGACGGGATCCTTTGGCTTGTGGGGCATCCGCAGCGCACCTCCAGGGCGCAGTTATGTCCTGTTGGGGGGAGCCCCGCGGGTCTTCAGTATACCAATTCATGATTTGTGCTCGACGGTTAAGTTGATCGCCATGAGGCTTACTGGAAGATCTGCTTGAGGGTTTTGTCGAAACCCTTTACGCCGGGCCGGGTCCAGTCCTGGCGCTGACGCTGGGAAACCTCTTCCCCCCTCAGAAGATGCACCCAGCCCTTGACCGCTTCCGTGTCGGCGGCATGCGGGACCAGAAGCAGGTATTGTTCGTACTCCTGAACGGCCTTTGCCCGGTCGTTGAGATAGTTGTCGTACAGAACCGCCAGGTTGTAATGGGCGACCCCTGAGGAAGGAGTGAGCGTCACCGCCTGGCGGAAGGCGGCCTCCGCTTCCTTGTAATTTCCTTGGGCGGTCTCCAGGGTTCCTACCCGGATATACAGCCGGGTCCAATCCTGGACAAGACTGGAGCGCAGCCGCTCCAGCTCCAACTGTTTCTTCTCCAGGTCCTGGACCAGGGGGCGGGTTTGTTCCTGAGCTTTACGGATCTGCTCCTGATCGGCCCTCTTAATTTTCTCCAGTTCCGCCTTCGTCTGGGCTGTTTCCTTCTGGATCTCGATGATTCGTTCTTTCCAATGGGCTTCGGCCTGACGCGCCTGCTGGTTTAGGGTTTCGACCTGGGTCTTGGCCCGCTGGTTCTCGGACTCCTTCTGCTGGATCTGCTGGGTCAACTGCCGGCGCTCCTCGGCGAAGACGAATTCCATGTCCTTGCGGACTTCTCCGACCTCCCTCCGGTGGGCCGCTTGGAGTTTCTGAAGATCCGCCGGTGCCGGGGCCTCTGACGCGGCCGCTTCCTGCTTTCCACGGGCCGCTTCCTGCTTCCACCGGTCTGTCTCCTCGGTCGCCCGGACAACCGAGGTGTTGAGTCGTGCCGCATCGGCCCGCAGCCGGCCGGCCTCTTCCCGGGAGTCGTTTCGCTCCTTCAAGAGGGCCTTCATTCGATCCAGGAGCCGATTCCGTTCCTCTTCCATGCTTTTAAGCCGGCCGCCCGCCTGCTCCACCCAGTCGCTGAGTTCATCCCGCTGAAGCAGGAGGTGCCTCTGTTCCCGCTGCCAGATCTCCTTCGCTTCCATGGCCTGCTTGAAGGCCACCGTCTTTTGAGAGAGGTCCCTTTGCACCGACGCCTGAAGTTTCCGGAACTGTTCCTGGAGAGCCCCTCCCAGTAAGCCCACACTCAAGAAAACCAGGCCGATGAAAAGAATCCCAAACAGAATTCCTCTGCGGGTAAACCTGGGTCCCTTCACCCCGCCCCTCCGGAATGATGAAGCGGCCAAGGCCGCTTCACTGCGCCGAAGGCGCAGGCGCCCTCGGCTAGTCTCCAACCGAATCTTAGGAAACACGTCCCCTCTAAGCCGAGGGCGCGATTCCGGAGGGGCGGGGTCACTGCCCGGCCTCCTTAAACTTAAAAGGCCTGGGCCTCTCATTCGAAGGGGGCCCGACGGGAGTTTCACCGGTGATCAGATGAGGAGTGAGGAAAATAATGAGCTCGGTCTTGATGTCCTCGTCACCCTTGAAACGGAAGGCCGTTCCCACGATGGGGAGGGAACCCAGGAGTGGGATCTGGCTTCGGGTATAAGCGGTCCGGTTCTTGATCAGCCCCCCCATCACGATGGTCGTGCCGTCCTTGACCATGAGGCTGGTGGAGGCGGTCGAGGTATCCACCACCGGAATTTGATTGCCCTGGGAAGTGGACACCGTTCGGGCGACGGAGCTGACCTCCGGCTGAATCTTCATGGTGATGAATCCATCGTCGTTGATGGAGGGAGTGACCTTGAGCTTGATTCCGACGTCGATGAAGTTGACTGATTCCGAGGTGGTGGCCGTGCTGGTCCCCTGGCTCACCGTCGAGGTGACGTACACCTCCTTGGTTCCCACATGGATCGTGGCCTCCTGGCCGTCCAAGGCGGCGATGTGGGGGGTGGATAAGACGTCTGTCTTGCCGAACCGCTGGAGGGCCTTGACGGTGGCGCTGAGCTGGTCCTTGTTAATCGTCCCGATAGACATCTTTCCAAAGGAGGTGATCGCCGACGGCAGAGTCGCCTGCAGGGTCAGCTGATTGAGCGCCGCGTTCTTGAAGATGGTCTGCCACTCGACCCCGATGTCGAAGTTGTCAGAGAGGGTCACCTGGAGAATCTGCGCTTCAATGAAGACCTGCCGGGTTTTCTGGTCGAAGGCATTGACCAGTTGGCGCAGTTCCGGCATCCGATGCGGCAGGTCGCTGATCACCATGGTATTGGTCTTTTTATCGAAGCGTAAGGTCCCGATCCCCGGAGTCAAGGCCGCCGTGAGGGTGCCCTGAATATCCTCCACCCGGTTGTACCGGAGCATGAAAACCTCCGACACCGTCGGGGCGGGCCGGATCACCGTCTCAAGATCCAACATCTGGACCGCCGCCTCCATCTGGTCCATCCGTTCCGGCACATCCACCAGGATCAGAGTGCCGCTTCCCTCATCGGAGATGATCCGGCCGATCTTCGAACGAATCCCCTCCAGCAGGGCGGCGATCCGGGGAGCGTTGGCGTACTTTAAGGCGAGGGTTCGGACCAGGCGCTGGTCGTGATAGCGGTAGCCGTGGAGCTCCTCGTACTCCGCCTCGGTCATCACGGTGAAGATGCTCCCGCGGGCCTCCAGGGCCAGGCCGTTGGCCAGCAGGAGAATGTCCAGGGCGTCCCGGATCGTCACCTGCTGGAGAAACAGGTTCACCTGCCCCGAGACGCTTTTCGTGGTGACCACGTTGAGGTTCCCCTTGACGGCCAAATACTTGACCGCGTCAACAATGTCAATGCCCCGCAGGTCCAGGGAAACCTGCCGGTTCATTCCATCCGCGACGGAGACAGGGACGGGGACATCGGCACCGGCCACTTGGGCCAACTGCTGATGGTTCTCTTGGGCGTAAACCGGCAGGCCGATGAGCGCAACGCCGGTGAGGAATAACGCGACGACTGTTCGGTTTAAACCCTTCGACGCGCCGGCCGTTCGTCCTGAGCCTGTCGAAGGACAACGGCCGGCTTGCTCAGGGCGAACGGGACATGTCCCTTTCACTGCAGCTCCACCGACTCACCGGTTTCCGACTGGAGGGTGACCGACTCGCGGGTAATCTTCTGAACCATCAGGGAGCGGATCTTCTGGCCGGCCTTCAAGAAAAAGGTTTGGCTCACCTTGTTATCCACGATCATCGCTTCCGGCTGATCGGACCAGGCGATCCCCACCAGCCGCAGTCCTTCGGCCGGGGAGACCGCGGCCGCGGCGGCCGTCCCGGAAGCGGCGGCCGGGGACCCCGCGGGTCGGAAGGCATCCCGTTTGCTCACCGTTGAAAGATATTCCTCCAGCATCACCGGGGGGCTGGCGACCTTTTCCTCCTCGAAGACCGCGGCCCGTCCGGCCGGCTCTTTCATTTCCACTTGAAGCCGCTGAGGAACAAAAACCAGATCCAGAACAAAATAAAGAGCCAGGCAGATCAACAAGACCAGGAGGATCCCATTGACCCGCCGGATCGGTTGAACACCAAAAAACCGCCGCAGCAGCTGCGCCCACCCGGAGAGGCGAGTCAGATTGGGCAATCCTTCCGTCTGCCCCTCCGATAAGGAGAGCCGTTCCGCGGCCGCTCCGGCTTCGACCACCTTGAACAGCCGTTCCTCCGGGGTCATGGCCAAGGGAAATTATGCCGTCACTTTCAGCGGCGTGACGCAACGGTTCCTTTCAACCAATTCCAGGATGACCCCCTGGTCCGCTCGCTTGAGGTCGAACATCACGAGAAACTCCAGCGCCTCGTGCGCCAGCATGGCGATCCGCCGGGGATAGCCCTGCGTCTGCTGATAAATCTCCCGGATCGCCTCCTCGGTGAACAGTTCCTGCCTGCCCCGGTAACCGGCCGCCTGGAGGCGGAACCGGATCATCTCTCCGGTCTGGGCTTCGTCGAACGGAAGCAGGGATTGCTTGAAGCTGATCCGGTCCCAGAGGTTGCGGATTCCCTGCATCCTGGGCGAGAGCTCCATCTGACCCAACAGGACCACCTGGAGCAGCTTCACCTCGTTGGTCTCGTAGTTCAGAAGGATCCGGAGGATTTCAAGGGACTCATCGGTCAGTTTCTGCGCCTCGTCGATTAAGAGGACTACGGTCTCCCGCCTGTTCACCGCCCTGTCGAACAGATCCGATTTGATCCGTTCCAGAGACCGGCTGACATTCGGCAACGGCTCCATTCCGGAGCGCAGGTGAAAACAGTCCAGAAGGATATGGAGAAACTCCTTCTCGGAAGCGTAAAAGGGATTGAGAAGGATATGAAAGACAACGGGAGATTGGGTCCCGAACAGTTGGTAGAGGCGGCGGCTTAAAGTGGTCTTCCCGGTCCCGACATCTCCCAAGAGGAGGCTGATACCCCGCTTTAACCGGATGTTGACCGCCAGACGAAAAAGGGCACTTTGATGTCCCGGCGACTGGTAGAAGAAAGCCGGATCGGGACTAGTGGAGAAAGGCTCCCGCTCAAGCCCGAGCAGGCGGTAGAAACTCACTTAAGTAATCACCTTCTCTCGTTTTGCTGGGGAGCTCATTGCCCATTGTATAGAAGGGGGCAGACCCAGCGCAACAAAAATCGGCCTATTCGTAATGAGTCCACATCCGGAGGACTTTTACCGTCCGGACATCCTTTAACACTTGATAGACCAGCCGGTGTTGGATGTTGATCCGCCGCGAATAGGCGCCGGCCAGGTCCCCGACTAATTTCTCATAGGGCGGTGGTGTGTGAAATGGATTTCGCTTCAGGATTTCCAGAAGGGACTCGGTCTTTGGCCTTAGCCCGGCTGCGGAAAGTTTCTTGGCGTCCTTTTGGGCCTGTCGAGTAAAAACAACCTTCCAGTCTACCAGCGCAGGGTCTTGCTGCACTTCTCTACGGTCGCTTTTAATCCCCGCCGGATCGACTCCCGCATCCCCGGAATGGAAAGCAGATACAGGGTCTCCTGAATCGCCCGCCAATCCTCCTCAGAAATGAGGACGGCGCTATTTCTTCGGCCGGTGATCTGGACCGGCTCATGCGAGGATGCCGTTTTATCCAGCAGTCGGTAGAGTTGGGTTCTTGCCTTGCTTGCCGTCAGTATAGTCATACTTGATCCTCCACTTCAAAGCGTACCACATCTCGTACGACTTGTCAACAGGCATTAATGCCGAACCAAATTTACTTATGGCCAGGGAAAAAGAGAGCTCAGCGGATGACTTTTAGGAATTCCATTTCCGTTCCAGCGTTACCAAGTCCCATCCGTAAACCGATGCGAGCGCATCCTCGACGGGCCGGCCCTCTCCCAATCCTTTGAGGAACGCCCGCATCCGGTCCCAGCCCCAGGTTTCAAGCAGGTAGCGGACCAGGGAGTGGGACGCCGGATAGAAGACGGCGACGGACATCCAGACCGGTTCCCCCGCTGAATTGGGAATCCCAAGGAGATCCCGAAGGGGCGGCGGCCGCCCCTGCTGAAGTTCCTTCCCCTCACACTCTTGGGCGAGCCCCTCCTGCAGCCAGCGGGGAGCCAGCCCATGACTGAGGTCGTAAACAACCGCGTGGGTCACTTCATGCCGCAGGACCGGCGCCAGATCCCCGGCCGAGGTTCTCCGGTCGGGCAGGCGGACCTTGCCGTCGAACAATCCCAACACCTCGGTCGGAAGCTGGGTCGTTTCATAGAACGCGCCGGCGGGGTAAATCAACACCGTCAGCGGCCGATCGATCCGATACTGGAAATTTTTCTCCAGGGCATCCAGAGCCTCGGAAAGAAGCTGGAGGATCGCTTGGGTCTGTTCCGGCGACAAACCGGACGGAATCCGAATCGTCAAAGGCCCTAAATTGGCCGGGCGGAGTTTTCCCTCCAGATCCAGTTCAATCTGGACCTGCTGAATTTGTTCCCGAATCAGACCCAGTTGGGGATTGAGAGAGAGGGCCTTCTGCCACTGGGTTTTCGCATCGGCCAGGTCGTGCTTCAGATAAGCCAGGTTTCCCAGGAGGGCGTGGGAGTGGGGATTTTCAGGATCGGCGGCGACGGAGCGCCGGGCCCAGCCGGCCGCCTCCTCGTACCGCTGGGTCGCATAGGCCGCCCAGGCCTTCCGGTACGCCTCCATCCCTTCGGCATACTCGGCGTAACCCACGGAAAGGACCAATCCTCCGGAAAGCAGTAAACCGGTGAGGCATCCTCCGAGGAGGATTCGTCGAATCCCCTGCTTTATTTTCATACTCAACTATTATAACCCCGTCCCACCGGCAATGGAGAAACGGCCTTCGCCCAGTGTAGAATAGGAGGCGTGGGGACCTTGCGAAAGATTGTCTTTTACCTGTTCGTGGCGATCTATCTGGTCTGCTGCCCATTCACCATTCTCTACGCCCTGGGCTATCTCTTCAAACCCGGCGGGGGTGAACTGGGCGTTGTCAAAACAGGGCTGATCTCTCTCTCGACCAGACCTCCCGGGGCTTCGGTTTACCTGGGGAAAATACGGTTTTCGGAAAAGACGCCTACACTCGTCCGGAATCTGCTCCCGGGCGATTACCCTCTCACCGTAGCTCTGAAAAACTATAAACCGTGGAGAGAAACCGTTCCTCTGGAGGCGGGGAAAGCGACGGTTCTTGAGAAAATCATCCTGCTTCCCACCCGATGGAATGTGGAGGAAATTCTCCCGGACTCCTTTGACCAGCTGATCCCCCTGGCCGGGACCTCTCTTTTCCTCGTCAGGAAAGGATCCGATACCGAAGACATCGTGGTTTACGATATGAAAAGGGCCGGAGGATGGCCTCTGTTTCCAGCCGATTCTCCTTTTCAGGGCGAACGGGTCCTGTCCCTGGCCACCACCGAGGAGAGCCCTTCTCTTTTGCTCCAACTCCATTCCCCATCGGGCAGGATCTTTCTCTGGGTCGAACCCAGGGAAGAAGGGCCCCTGATCGAGGAGATCACCGACCTTCTTCCGAAGAAACCGCTTCGGATCGGGTGGGATCCTAAAAACAGGCATCTTCTGTTCCCGTTCTGGCGAGGGACATTGGGCCGGCTGGACATCCATTCCAAGACTTCCTTCCCGGCATTTGTCGAGGGGGTCCGCGGAGTTGGCTTCTCTCATCCATGGATTTACCTCCTTAAGGAGGATGGGCAGTTCCTCCGGGTGGACGACGAGGGAAAGAACGAAGAGGTGCTCTTAAGCGACCCCGTTCTCTCACGGACCCTGTTCGGAGAAAACGGCTTCTTCCAGGTGAAGGTGTTCTCGAAGGATCTGCTCTTCTTTCTGGGAGAGCGCGGGGAGTTGGTGGGGAACCGTTTTCCCTACCGGTTTGTGGAGAGGGGAGTCCGAGGCCTTGAATTCGACCCCTCTCTCCAACGGCTGCTTCTCTGGCGAAAAGACCGGATAGGATTTTTAGATCTCTCGAAGGAATCCGGGGATGGCCGTCTGTTCGAACAAGGACCCCGGGTCCTCTGGGTCTTCGAAAGGGGAAGAAACATTGAGCAGGCGTTCTGGGTGCATGAGGGGTCGCACGCTCTATTCCGGGATCATGATGAGGTTTACCTCCTCGAGATTGCAGCGGTCGGAACCCCCCACCTGGAGCTCCTTCTGCGCGTAAAGGAGGGCAGTTCGATCGCTTACTCGGAGGAGACCGGAAGGATCTACTACCTGGAGCGATGGCAAGGCCGCCTTTCCTCTATAGAGATCCTGCCCAAGGAAAATCCCTCCTCCCCATGAACTTCATCTATTCAAAACAGGGGCTTTCCGGCGGGGAGAAAAGGCTTCAGCGTCTCTTAGAGATCCTGCCGGGCGCCGCCAGCTGGACCACGCTCCTAGGGATGGGGATCCTCTCTTTCTGGAAACCGATCCTCGTCGCCGTCCTGGTGATCGCCTACGATCTTTACTGGCTCCTGCGGCTCTTGTACATGACCCTCTTCCTGGTGGCGGCTTACCTGCGGCTCTCGAGGGAGCGCCAGACCGACTGGATGGCCAAGGTCAGGGGATTGGGGCCCCATGAAATCCATCATCTGGTCATCCTCCCGGTCGCGAGGGAATCCAAGAAGATCATCGAGCCGGGCATCCAGGCGCTCGCCGAGCAGACGTTCCCTTCTCAGAAAACCTTGGTGGTCCTCGCGGTGGAGGAACGCGCAAGCCCGGAGATCAAAAACGGGGCCTTGGAAATCCAGCAGGCCTTCCGGGACCGGTTCCTCGACTGCCTGGTCGTGGTCCACCCGGACGGCCTCCCTGGAGAGGCGCGGGTGAAGGGAGCCAACGCCTCGTACGCGGCCAAAGAGGCCGCCCGGTATTTCGAGTTAAGAAAGATCTCGTTTGAAAACGTCATCGCCTCCTGCTTCGATGCGGACACCGTGGTGGGACCTCAATACTTCGCGTGCCTGACGTATCACTTCCTGGCCTGCCCCGATCGGACCCGGGCCAGCTTCCAGCCCATTCCGGTCTATCACAACAACATCTGGGACGTGCCGGGATTCGCCCGGGTGCTGGACATCGGCGCCTCCTTTATGCAGATGGTCGAAGCCACCAACCCGGAGAAGCTGATCACCTTCTCCAGCCACAGCATGAGCTTTAAGGCGCTGGTGGAGGTGGGCTTCTGGCCGCTGGATATGATCTCGGACGACTCCGCGATCTTTTGGAAATCCTTTATCCATTTTGACGGCCGTTATCGGGTCGTTCCGATGTACATCACCCTCTCGATGGACATCGCGGCGGCTGAAACCTGGTGGAAGACCGCGATCAACGTTTACAAGCAGAAGCGCCGGTGGGCCTGGGGCGCGGAGAATTTCCCCATCGTGATCCGGGCCTTCTTGAAGGCCCGGGAGATCCCGCTTACTTCAAGAATCCGGCATGGATTCAAGCTGTTCGAAAGCCACTGGACCTGGGCGACGGGGGCGTTCCTCCTGGCGGTGATCGGCTGGCTTCCCGTCTTCTTCGCAGGGCGGGAGTTTTCAAACACCGTCCTGTATTACAGCGCCCCCCGCATCAAATCGATCATCTTCCATCTGGCTTCCTTGTCCCTGGTGACGACGATCTTCCTTTCTCTGACTCTTCTACCCAAGAGGCGACTGAAGCACTCCTTCTTAAAAAAGCTGGGTCACGCCGTCGAATGGCTCTCGGTGCCGGTTGTCTTTACTTTCCTAAGCGCCGTCCCCGCGCTGGACGCTCAAACCCGGCTGATGCTGGGGCGGCACATGGAATTCTGGGTCACGGAGAAAAAACGGGACAAAGCTGCGTGAGGCTCTTAAGGGATTAAGACAATGTTTCCATAGGAGGGGGACTGCATCACCGCCCGGTGCGCCTCAGGGGCCTTCGCCAAGGGGAATTCTTTTCCGACCACCGGTCTTAACGCGCCCCCTTTAAATCCTTGACCCAGACGGGCGTGGATCTGGCGGTACTCTTCCGGGGTCCCGTTCTTGAGCCGCATTCCTAAGATCGAAGCGTTGCGGACCATCGCGTCCCGGGGATCGATCTCGACGGTCCCGCGGCATCCGATCACCAGAACCCGCCCGAGCGGAGCCAGGATTTTAAGATCCTTGCCCAGATTCTGATTGGCCAGCATTTCAAGGATCACATCGACTCCGCGGCCTTGAGTGAATTCCATCACTTGATCAAAATGGTTCGGCTCCCGATGATCCAACAGCTTGTCGGCCCCCTGCTCTTTCACCAACTGCCTCCCCCGATCGGATCCGGCCGTGCCGATCACCGTGAGCTTCGCCTCATGGGCCAATTGGACCGCCGCGGTTCCCACTCCGCCGCTGGCCCCATGCACGAGGACCGTCTCTCCCGGCTGAACCTTTGCCCTCCAGAAAAGGGCCAGGGCGGCGGTGACGTACGGAATCCCGATGCAGGCCCCTTGAGCGAACGAGAGATTTCCCGGAAGAGGATACGCCTGGAAGCCCTCGAAAAGGGCCTTCTCCGCATAGGAGCCGCTCAAGGACCTTGCCCCGTAGACCCGGTCGCCGATGGAAAGATTCTCAACTCCTTTCCCCACCGACTCCACGATCCCCGCCGCGTCGGCTCCGGGCGTGTACGGAACCTCCGGAGAATATCCGTAAACCCCGCCACGGACGTACGTGTCCACCGGATTAACCCCGGCGGCCTTGACCCGCACGAGCACTTGTCCGGGGCCCGGTTGGGGATCCTCCGCTTCCTCCATCCTCATCACCTCTGGTTCCCCGATCTGGCGCACCCGAATCGTTTTCACCCCGCCCCTCCATGGATCGGGACGCCCGAGCACTGTGGGGGATCCTCTTCGGCGTCCCGAAAAGCTCTGTGAGCTTTTATTCTCTGGAGCAAGTTGGAAGTTACCTCGATGTACAACATCCCACCTCTGATACTCTGAAGAACACACACGCACGTCATCCCCCCTTGCTCCAGAGAAACCCATGGAGGGGCGGGGTCACCGTAAGAGGGCGTGCCGTCTTTTATCTAGAAATTGCGCGATCGCCTGCGGCTGCGGCTCGACGATCCCGCATTCCGTGATGAAACCGGTGATCCATTTCGCCGGGGTGACGTCGAACGCCGGGTTCCTCGCCCGGATGCCGGGTGTCGCCACCCGGACCGATTCAACGACGCCGGCGGCCGAGCGGCCGGTCGCCTCCAACACTTCCCGTTCATCCCTTTCCTCAATCGGGATCTGATCTCCGGAGGGACATTCCGCGTCGAAGGTCGGCGAGGGAGCGGCCACGTAGAAGGGAATGCCGTGTGATTCCGCCAGGATGCTCAAGGAGTAGGTGCCGATCTTGTTGGCCGTGTCCCCGTTGGCGGCGATCCGGTCCGCCCCGACGATCACCATCCCGATCTCCCCCTTGCGCATCGTAAACCCGACGGCCGTATCGGCCAGGAGGGCGTGGGGGATCCCGGCTTGCGCCAATTCCCAAGTTGTCAACTTCGCCCCCTGGCTGCGGGGCCGGGTCTCGGTCGCGTAAACAAATACCCGGATCCCCTGTTCATGGGCGAGATAAATCGGGGCCAGCGCCGTTCCCCACCCCGGGTAAGCCAGCCACCCCGCGTTGCAATGGGTCAGCACCGCTTCCCCGGCCGGGATTAAGGGAAGCCCTGCCTTCGCGATCTCCTGCGTCATCCGGGCGTCATCCTCGGCGACGGCCTGCGCTTCCATCCGAGCCCGCTGGCGGGCCTGTTCAGGACTCGACGTCTCCTTGACGGCAGCCAAGACGCGGTCCACCGCGTAGAAAAGGTTCTTCGCGGTGGGCCGCGCCAAGCGGATATGGGCGGCTGCCCGCTCCATCTCTTCCAAGAATCCGGAGGCGGGCGCGTTCAGCGCTGCCTGCGCCATCGCGAATCCGGCCGCCACCCCGATCGACCCCGCCCCCCGCACCGCCATGTCCCGGATCGCCGCCGTCGTCTCCGGATAGGAGCCCAGCCTCAGCAGGATCTCTTCGTGGGGCAAGGCCCTCTGGTCAATCATGCAGACGAAGGCCTCTTCCATCCAAACCGGATGGCGCCCGCCCTGAAATCTCCGCCGCTGTTCGATCAATCCATTACCTCCGGGAATGGCCCGATGGGCCTCGGCTGAACCCACGGCGGCCGGAGAAATCGCCGGGTCTGCGTTCTCCCGGTTTTCTGTAGTTGAAGCGGGGCAGCGTCACTCGAGGAAGGGTCCGGCGAAGCACCTGCTCGATCTCGCGGACCATCGGCTCCTCCTCTTTGTCCATCAATGTAAACGCGTCCCCCGTCGCATCCATCCGGGCGGTGCGGCCGATCCGGTGGATGTAATCATCCGGACTGTTGGGGACGTCGAAATTGATCACGTGGCTGATCTGGTCGATGTCAATGCCGCGGGCCGCGATGTCCGTCGCCACCATCACCTGCGCTTCCCCCCGGCGGAATTGTTCCAGCGCCCGCAGCCGCTGGTCCTGACTGCGGTCTCCATGGAGAACGGAAACCCGGACCCCGCGCCGGGCCATCTCCCGCGTCAGGCGATCCGCGGAGATTTTCGTTCGGGCGAAGACGAGGACCGAGGTCATCTCCTCTCCCCGCAGCAGCTCCACCAGGAGATCCGTTTTCAGATGGCGCGGCACCGGGTAGACCGCATGCCGGATGCCGACCGCCGGCGAAGAGCGCTGGCCGATCTGCACGGTGACCGGGTGGTCGAGGATCTCGTGCGCGAGGGTCAGGATCTCCGGCGGCATCGTCGCCGAAAACATCAGATTCTGGCGCTTCGGCGGCAGCAGCCGCAGGATCTTCTCGATGTCCGGCAAGAACCCCATGTCGAGCATCCGGTCGGCTTCATCCAGGACGAGCACCTCCAAATCCACGAAATCGATCCGGCCGGAATAGATGTGATCCAGGAGCCGTCCGGGTGTCGCGGAGAGGATGTCGACCCCGTGCGCAAGGGCGGAGATTTGCGGATTCATCGGCACTCCCCCAAAGATGGCCGCCCCTTTTAAATGGACGTACCGGGAAAGGGATTTCAAGTGATCCATCGATTGCAGGGCCAGTTCCCGGGTGGGGGCGATGATCAGGGCCCGGACATGCTTGCCGCTCTTTCCCTGAAGCAGTTTGTGAAGGATCGGCAGGACAAAAGCGGCGGTCTTGCCCGTGCCGGTCTGGGCGCATCCGATCAGATCCCGGCCCGCGAGGATGAGAGGGATGGTCTGCGCCTGGATGGGGGTCGGCCGGAGGAACCCTAAGTCGTGGATCCCCTTGAGCAGGTTGGGATGCAGGTGGAGCTCTTCAAACGTGGACTCTCCGTCTTCTTTCTTTTCCATTGGTAGAACTCAGGCGCCGGTGGCCATTACTGGCTCCGGTTTCCTGTGTCCCCCTTTCCAACCGTACGTGACCTTTTCGATCATACGGCTGACAGAGAGTCGTTCAGGCATTGGCTTTCACCAGAACAAGGCTGG
>JACQCH010000035.1 GCA_016201735.1 Candidatus Omnitrophota bacterium | reverse complement strand
A
The DNA here is from genome assembly GCA_016201735.1 of Candidatus Omnitrophota bacterium. Lineage (GTDB taxonomy): Bacteria > Omnitrophota > Gorgyraeia > 1-14-0-20-64-10 > 1-14-0-20-64-10 > JACQCH01. The sequence continues at coordinate 35,232 of JACQCH010000035.1, read as the reverse complement.
ACTTCCGGACTTCCTGACGCAGACTCAAAAGCACTCCCTTTCTGCTGGGGAGCGCTTTAAACTTATCTCAGGTGTGGAGAATTGACAAGAGGAAACTTCAAACGGCTAAACAGATACGGCGTGTCGCCGTTGTTAGAGTTAACAATATCCAGATTAATAGTGAGTCCTGCCTTGACATTTCAGATTCGATCGAGTATCTTTGAGTTTAGAGTTATTTTAATGAGGAGGATGGATTGGGCTGCCATGTGGAGAGGAATTGTCTTTTTGGGCGCGGTTTGCTTTATCGGCCAGATGAACGCCCTGGCGGTCGTCGATCAGGAAGAGCCGAATCTCCCCCAAGGAGAATATCCGGCCATCTCTCAGCAGCCGGAGCAGGCTCCGTCCCCGCCTCCCGAGTATTCCGGGACAGGGGTGGACTCGGTGACCTACACTCCTCAGCAGAAAGTTTCCGGATCCTCTTTCGGGGCTCCGTCGGAAAAAGGACCCAGTGAGCTTCATTCCGGTTGGTATTGGTATCTGCAAGAGAGAAAGCGATAAACTAGGGGCCGATGAAGAAAATCTCCCTGAAGAAACAGACCCTTGAGCCGGATCTCCTTAAGCTGATCCCCGCCCGCTTGGTGATCCATTACCGGGTGCTGCCCGTCGCCAAGGAAGGGGGGACACTCTTCGTGGCGATGGCGGAGCCGGTCAACACCAAGGTGTTGGATGAGCTGCGGATGCTGTTGCGCTGTCCGGTCCAGGCCACGGTCGTGAGCGCACAGGAGCTGGAAGAAGCGATCCGCCAGTATTACGGAGTGGGGGCGGAGACGGTGGAAGCGATGGTGGCCACCGCGGAGCTTCCGCCGGCGGTGGAATTCACCGAGGCGGTGGCCGATCTGGACAAGATCGGCGGGCAGGCCTCGACGATCAAGTTTGTCAATCAACTGCTTCTGGAAGCGGTCCGTGATCGGGCAACCGACATCCACCTGGAGCCGTACGAGCATCACCTGATGATCCGGTATCGAATCGATGGAATTCTGTACGACGTCCCCGTTCCCCCGGTCTTGAAACAATTTCATTCGGAGATTGCTTCCCGGATCAAGGTGATGTCGAACCTGAACGTGGCGGAGCATCGCTTGCCGCAGGATGGCAGGGCCAAGGTGAAGGTGGGAGGGCGGGACCTGGATTTGAGGATCTCGATCCTGCCGAGCCCCTTTGGGGAGTCGGTGATGATCCGGCTTCTTTCGACCAACGTCTTCTTGGGGCTGGAGCAGTTGGGGCTTTTGCCGGATCACCAGGGCGTCCTGGAAGGGCTGCTCGTCAAACCCCATGGAATCGTTTTCGTCAGCGGGCCCACCGGCTCCGGGAAGACGACCACCCTGTACGCCTGCCTGGCCAAGGTCAATGACCGGAAGCGGAAGATGATCACCATCGAGGACCCGATCGAATACCTCATGGAAGGGATCACCCAGATGCAGGTGCACCCAAAGATTAACTTCAACTTTGCCACGGCGCTTCGGTCGATCCTCCGGCACGATCCGGATGTGATCATGGTGGGTGAGGTCCGGGATTCTGAGACGGCCGAGACAGCGATCCGGACGGCCCTGACAGGGCACCTGGTTTTTTCCACCCTGCACACGAACGATGCCGCCGGATGCACGACCCGCCTTCTCAACATGGGGATAGAGCCGTATCTGGTGGCTTCTTCTCTGGAGTGCGCCATCGCTCAGCGGCTGGTCCGGTTGATCTGTCCCGACTGCCGCGGCGACGGCTGCCAGGGGTGCCGCCAGACCGGGTACAAGGGGCGCACCGGGATCTTTGAGTTTCTTATTTTGGATGACGACATCCGCGACCTGATTTTCCAGCGAGCCGCCGCCGGTCAAATTCAAAAGCTCGCTCGATCCAAGGGAATGCGCACCCTTCGGGAAGACGGCATGGAGAAGGTCCGGCAGGGATTGACGACCGTTGAGGAGGTAATGCGCGTCACCCAGATGGAGGCGGCGTAAGGGTTCTCCATGCAGTTCACCTACCGGGCCAAGCAGGATTCAAGGAGCGAAGCCTCCGGGGTGATCGAAGCCGTGGATCTCCAGGGGGCGATCGCCCACTTGAAGGAGATGCGTTTATATCCTCTGGAAGTCGTTCCGTTGGAAGAGAAAAACCCCTCGCGGCTTTCCGTCCAACCCCGCCCTCTTTCCCGATCGGCCCTTTCCCTCTGGGCCCGGACGATTGGGCAGGGGCTTCAAGCCGGTTTAAGTCTCACCCAGGCCCTTCATCTGCTCGCCGAACAGGAACAAGGGCGCCCCACCGGCCAAATCACGAGAATCCTTGAGGAGCGGGTGACGGCGGGCGTCGGTTTGGGCGAGGCGATGGAAGGGTTTGGGGGTTGTTTTCCTCCGGTGGCAGTGAGTCTGGTCAAGTCGGGAGAGGCGAGCGGAGGGCTTGAGCAGGTGCTGCAGGCGTTGGCCCAGCAGGTGGAGACGGAAGGGGAGCTGATCGCGAAGGTGTGGGGAGCGCTGGTCTATCCCCTCTTTGTTCTGACCATCGGAGTTGGAACGGTGGCGGTCTTGATGTGGGTGGTGGTGCCGAAGCTGGCCCTTCTTTTTGCTGAGACCGGACAGCCCCTTCCTGGCTTAACGCGGCTGATGGTTGCCTCAGGGCGAGGATTGTTCTGGGCTGCCGGTTGCGGCTTCTTGGTCCTTCTGGCGGGGTTCGTCGGAACCCGGCAGGGGTGGTTTAACATCCCTTGGATTCAATGGGGGATGAAGATTTTAGGCCGGCTGCCCTGGTTTGGCCGGCTGATCGCGCATGCGGAGATTGCCCGTTTATCCTCCAACCTGGGACTCCTGTTAGGACATGGGCTGCCGCTGCCGCAGGCCCTGCAGTTGGGGGCCGCGACGGTGAGCCGGCCCTATCTCAAAGCCCAGGTGCAGCAGAGTCATCATCTGGTGGTGGAGGGATTGAGTCTCTCCGCCGGTCTGCGCCGGGTCGGTTTAAAGGAGCCGTTTCTTTTGACCATGATCGCGATGGGGGAAGCTCAGGGAGATTTATCCGCTGCCTTTGAGAAAGCCGGGGTACGCTACCATCAGGAAGTGGACCGGGAGGTCAAGATCTTAGGAACACTGATTGAACCGGTGATGATCCTGTTGGTGGGGCTCGTTGTGGGGGGAATTGTTTTTTCGATGCTGCTGCCGATCTTCCAACTCAACTTCACGGTGGGACAATGAGAGCTGGTACACCCGGCGGGGACAGAACCGGTTTTACCCTCGTGGAACTGCTGATTGTAGTCACCATCTTAGGGATCCTCGTGGCGATGGTGGTGCCCCGTCTGGCCGGCCGGACCGAGCAGGCCCGGCGGGCCAGAGCCCAAGCGGATGTCAAAGGATCCATTCCACTGGCTCTGGATCTGTTCGAGCTGGACACCGGCAAGTATCCGCAGACAGAAGAAGGGTTGAACATCCTCCGCGCCGCTCCGCCGAATGCGGAGGCCCGGAATTGGCACGGACCTTACTTGAAGCAGGATCCGATCGATCCCTGGGGACGCTCTTATCGATATGTCTATCCGGGCGCCCACAACGCTCAGGACTACGATCTTTCTTCCGTAGGCCCGGATGGAACCGAAGGGACCGGTGACGATATTGGGAACTGGCAGCAGCCGGCGAAATGAAAGGGGCGGAGGCTTTACCCTCGTTGAAGTTCTGATCGCTTTTGCGGTCCTTATCACAGCCGTTACCCTGATCGCCACCCAATGGAGCCGATCCCTGTCGGCCCTGCAGTTCCTGGAGAGTTCCATCACGCTCCAACGGCTCGCTGAGGAACAGATGATCCAAGAGATCCTGCGCCGGGAACTGAACCTCCGGTTTCCGAGTGAAAAGTCCTGGGTAGGTCCCGCGGCAGAATGGTCTCTCCAGCCCTTTTCATGGAGTGAGGGCCCCCTCAAAGGATTGGTGATCGATCAGTCGACGGTGAAGATCTCCTCGAAGGTTCGCGATCGCACTCAGTCGGTGGAAATCACCGGTGGGTTTCAACAAAATGCCCAGGGACAATAAAACTTTTTCCCGCGGGTTTTCTTTGTTAGAATTGACGGTGGCTGCCGCCTTGGTCGTGATCTTAAGTGTGGCGCTGACCACGGTCTTGGGCAGGGGTTTCAAGGCGTGGCAGAAGGCGCAGAGGCGCCTGGAGCGGCTCTTTGTAATCGAAAAGGCCTTCAACCGGATCGGTCAGGATCTTCGCAACGGCGTCGCGTTGGCGGACCGACCCTTCGAAGGATTAAATAGCGAACTGACTTTCGCGACAGGTGAGGGGGCGACTCGCTTGGCACAGATCCATTATGTGATCCAGTTCCAAGGCCAGACCCAAGCGCTCGTTCGTCAGCGGATTCCGTTTCCGCTGGAAGAGCAGGGGGCGGTTGAGGCCAGGACGATTGCCTCCGGGGTGAAGGATTTTTTTGTCGAGTACGGTTATCCCGCCGCCACCGGTGACGCCCATGCCCAGGCGGTTGTGAAGTGGGCCCCGACGTGGAACTCCGCGAAACAGCCGCTTGAGGTTCCAAAGCTTGTTCGGGTCCGGATCGAGATGGCCACTCCCTCGGAAGGAGTCTATTCCGTGACCCGCCAATTCCTCGTTTCCCACGGAGCGATGCGCCAGCCTCCCGATGAGTAGCCATCCCTTCTCGAAAGGTTCCATTCTCCTCGTCAGTTTGTGGGCCACCGCGGCCTTAGCCGCCATTGGGATTCTCCAGGCGACCCAGCTTTCTTTGGAGTTAAAGTGGGCCGGTCGGCTGCAGGAGGAACGCCAGGCCTGGTATTTGGCGCGGACCGGCGTTGAGGTCGCCGGCGCCCGCATTTCGACCGATGATCCGGCCTGGGATTCCCTGCGCGATTCTTGGGGTCAAGCGCCCAAGGACCCCGTTGCCTTTGGACCGGGAACCTTCCGGTACTCGGTGACGGACGAGAATGCCCGGATTCCACTGAACGCCTTGGGTGAGTTGGACAAGGCGCTTGCTCCCCAGGGGCTGAATCTGTTGGGTCAACTGGGATTCCCGCCGTCGGCGGCTCAGCAGCTCCTCGATCGGTTGAATCAGGTTCCGGCCAAGCCCATCCGGCATTTGGGGGAGCTTCTGGCTCTTTCGGGGATGACCCCGGAACTTCTCAGCCAGATGGTTTCTTGGGTGACGGTGTATGGGAACGGCCCGGTCAACATCAACACCGCGTCCGTCGAGGTTCTCACCCGGCTCGGGCTCTCCTCAGGGCTGGCCAATCAGATGGTCACTCTGTATCGATCCGGTCCGGGGCCCGACGGAATCGCAGGGACTTCCGACGACGGGATCTTCACCGATGCGGGTCAGATCGGGCCGGTTCTCAGCGCGAATTTCGGCCCCCTTGCTTCAGCCGACCAAGCGCTCTTGGCTGCTTTGGTCGGGCACAACCCGCCTCTCTTGGGAGTTTCCTCCGCCTTCTTTCGGGTGGAGTCGGAGGGGCGGGCCGGGCGCCATGGAATTCAAAAAAAGATCGCGGCGGTCCTGGAAAGGAAAAGTCCCGGGGCCTTGCCCCTCCTGCGAGGATGGAATGAAACTTAAGAGTCTCACGCGGGTTGTTACAACGGTTAGTTTCCAGGGCAGGTGGGTCAAACTCCTGCAGGTCCAGTCGACGGGAGAGGGTCCGGTCAGGCTGTTGGGTATGAAGGCCCGGCAGGTATCGGATTTAGAGGAGAAGGCGCTGGCCGATGCCTTAAAAGAATTGGTCCGCGCCCTTCCGGTGCCGCCGGGAGAGGTGATGGGTTTGATCTCCACCGCGGAGCTGTTGACCCGGTACCTGATCCTGCCCTCGCAGAATCCGCAGGAGCTTCAAGCGATGGCCGGCTATCAGCTGGAAGGGCTGCTCCCGTATTCCCTCCAGGAATGCGTCACCTCGGTGAAGGTATTGGGGCCGGCAGGCGAGGGGACGCGGGTTCTTGTCGCGGCGGCTCATCGCCCTGTCGTGGAGCGGATGGTCCGGATCTGCCAGCAGGCCGGGTTGAATCTGACCCGGATTGCCGCTTCAAGCGAAGCGATTGGTCATTGGCACCGGGCCTGCTGGCCGACGGACATCAACGCTTCACCGAAGGTTTGGCTTGTCGCGGAGCTGACCCGAGAAGGATTGGACTTGGGGGTGCTGGTGGGGGGATCGCTGGTTTATATGCGGGAGGTCCCTCATCGGGTGGGCAGCGTCGAGGAATTGACGGCTCAGCTTCAAGAGACGATCCAGGCCTACACGAGGGAACAGGTAGGCCCTCCGGTGGAACAGGTGACGCTGAGCGGTTGGCTTGAGGAATTGGGGTCCGTTCCTCTCGAGCGCCAGGAGACGGCGTTGGGCCTTCCCGTTCGGCGCGTGGATCCATTGGAGGCCTCTCCGTTCCGGGAGGCCTTGAGCATCACGGCGCAAGAATTATCGCCCGAAGTTTCTTTCTCTGAGCTTCTGGGAGCGGTCTGCGCCCCCCGCTTTCTGGAATTGGAACTCCTGCCTCTGGAGACGCGGCAGCATCAGCTGCAGCAGCTCCTCTTTCGTGAGTTTCGTCGGACCGGGCTCCTGGTTTCTATCGGCGTGGTTCTGGTTTCAGGATGGAGCGGCGCAAAGGTGGGGGCGACTTATTGGCAGCTTCGGCAGGTCCAGGGACAGGTGGATCTGCTGAATCCTCAGGTCGCTCGGGTCAAGGCCATGGCGGCGGCGATTCGTTCGGTTCAAGCGGCCCGCCAGGAATACGTTCGCCAACTGGAATGGCTGGATCGCTCCGCCAAACATTTATCTCCGGGAATGACGCTGCAGTTCCTTGGATTAGAAGCCGGCCCCATCCTTACCCTTCGGGGAGCGGCGCCGGACTTGGCGGCGGTGACCGCCTATGCCGCCGTCCTGCGTGAGGAGTCGCTCTGGGGATCGGTTCTTCTTCGTTCCGCGAAAACCCAACGGACGGGTGAACCTTCGAACGTAGAGTTTGAAATGGTGCTCCAATGAAGCGGCCCTTCACGACCTGGCTGATCCTCCTCGGTTGGGGAGTCGCCGTCATCGCGGGAGTCCGTTTGGTAGAGAGAGGCCTTGAGTTTCGCAGGAATCAGCTGGAAACACTCTCTCAAGCCCAGGAGCAGCTGCGCCGTCTCCAAGGATGGGTTGCGGTGGAAAGCGAGGTGGAAGCCCGTCGGAACGAGATGATGGGGCCGTTCCTGAAGAGCGGGGGGACCGATTTCAGTTGGGTGGCTCTGCAGGGTTTGCAGCGGGCGGCGAAAGAAGAGGGGATTTCTCTCACAGAACTGCGCCCTGCTTGGAATCCAGGGCAGGAACATCGCCCGGCCGTTCTCAGAATCGACGCGAAGATGGAAGGATTGATCGGTCCAGTGACCGGACTTCTCAGACGTCTTCCAGAGGAGATGCCGGCTGTCCAATTGGAGAATTTTCAGCTCATGTCGCAGGGGGGCGACCGGGTCCAGGCGCTTCTCCGGATTCGTCTGGAGCCGTTGCTGGAGGATCACAGATGAGCCGTTCGGTTCCTGCTGCCACGTCCCTGCAGGTCCTGGATCAGAACCGGCGCCGTCTGGTTTTGATCAATCGCCTGCTCTACGGAATCCTTCCCCTCATCACTCTTGCGGCCGTCGCGGATTGCGCCGGATGGAATGTCCAATCCGGCGAACTGCTCGCTCCGCTGCCTCCCAATCTGGAAAACCTCCATCGGCCTTTGGCGGCTGTTGTGCCGTTGGATCTGCCGGCCTCTCTCTTTCAGGCGGTCCGGCCGTTGGAATCGCAAAAGCCAGGCCAGGGTTCCCGAGAGCCAAAGATTCCGGAGGTTCAGTGGAAGCTGTTGGGAGTTTCCATCGGAGCGACCAAGCGGGCGTTCCTGACCGATACCGATGGAAAACAGAGCGTCTGGGTCACCGAAGGACAACAGCTTGGCGCCTCCAGGGTGAAGGAGATTCGAGAACGATCTGTGGTGCTGGAGACCGGAGGGGGGACCTATGAAATTCACCTGTAAGGGAAACTCCCTCCGAGTCCCTCTTGCTGCTGCCCTGCTTATCGCCCTGGTTCTCTTCCAGGGGATCCCGATTCATGCCGAAGGGAAGCTGACCCTCCAGTTTCAGGGCGTGGATATCATGGAGGTCTTGAAGCTTCTTGCCGAGCAGGCCGGTTTCAACATCGTCGCCGGGCAGAGCGTGAATGGACGGGTGACCCTTTTTGTCAAGGATGTCGATCCCTGGGAGGCCTTCGAGGTGATCCTGGCTTCGAATGATCTGGCTTACGAGCGGAAGGGGCAAATTCTCACCGTCATGACCCAGCGGGACTACGAGCTTCTCCACGGCCGGCCTTACCAGGACCGCCGGATGGTGAAGTCCCTGACGCCCCACTACGCGAAGGCGGAGGACTTGAGCCGCGCCTTGACTCAGGTAAAGTCCAACATCGGTCGTGTGATTTCCGATCAGGCGACAAACACCTTGATCCTGATGGACACGCCGCCGGTGGTCGAGGAGATGTTGAAACTGGCTCAAGAGATGGACCAGCCGCTTGAGACCCGGATCTTCAGTCTCAGCTACGGCACCGTCAAAGCGGTCACGCCGGTTCTCCAGGAAGCGATGACCAAGGGGATGGGAAAGGTTTCGGTGGATGAGCGGACCAATCAGATTGTTGTGACCGACTACCCCTTCAAGCTGGAAGCACTGGCCTCCATGGTGAAGGCCTTTGACGAACGGGCCACGGAGGTTCTGATCGACGCCAAGATCATCCAGGTGACCCTTTCCGACAAGTTTCAGCTCGGGATCGACTGGGCGGCGCTGGCCCGGGAGAACATCACCCTCAAGGGAATGGGGGCTCTGAATCTGACCAGCGGAGGATCGATCAAGGTCGCCAATGCGGCGCTGAACCAGGGGGGCGATTACAAGGTCCTGATCGAAGCCCTGCGCAGTTACGGAAAGTCCAAGATCCTCTCCGAGCCGAGGCTGACCGTCATCAACAACCAGGAGGCGAAGATCCTGGTCGGCTCCAAGGAGCCGTATGTGACCACGCAGATCTCCCAGGCGGGGACCGGCACGGCGGTCACCGCCGAGCAGGTGAACTTCATCGATGTGGGGGTCAAGCTTTTTGTGACGCCCACCATCGCTCGGGACAATTTCATCACGATGAGGATCCGGCCGGAGGTCAGCTCCAAAACAGGAACTCTCACCACCGCCCAGAAGAACGAGATCCCGATCGTCGAGACCGCCCAGGCGGAGACGGTGATTCTGGTGGAGGATGGAAGCACCGTGATTTTGGGCGGGCTGATCAGGGATGAGGACTCCATCGATCAGCAGCGGATCCCATTGCTCGGGGACATCCCGGTCCTCGGCGCCCTCTTTCGTTCCACGAAGGACACGAAGAAAAGATCGGAGCTGGTCGTCTTCCTCACCCCTCACATCATCACCGGCGAACGAGAGAGTACCCAGTAGCTTTTTCTCGCTCAGCACCCTCCCCGCAATGGGAAACATCGTGTAAACTATCTAGTGGATGGGGAGTTTTCTGCGGGGGCAGCTTACTTGAATTCAACGAAGGGGTCGTGTATACTAAAAACAGAATAATGACGTAAGTTTTTTATTCACAACATATTATGTAATTTTAAAAAATTAGTAAAATGTAAAATGGAAAACAATATGGGATGGCTTAACAATCTAAAACGACGCTGGCAAACAAGCGTTGGGCAGAGGTTAGATCTTGGAGATCAGCTTTCTGAAGAAAGGAGAAGGGCAACCCGTGTCTCCTTAAGTGTGCCGGTTCTTTATCGGGTTCAGGGAAACGGGCGGGACTGGAAACAGGCGAAGAAAGCGAACTTCTCTCAATCCGGGGTTCGGCTGTCGGTGACTCCGCCCATTTCAGTCGGGGCCCGGATCGATTTAGAGATGAAGCTGCCGAATATACCCAAGCCTTTCCAGACGGAAGGAACCGTGGTCTGGGTGGCTCCTTTCGTTGGCCACCGTTCAACCGTTCAGTGTGGAGTTGTCTTTGAGGATTTAAGACGGGTTTCCAACAAGGAACGGCTGACGGCCTTTATAGCGGACAAACTGTGCCAATTTGCTCTCCACTCCATCTCTGACCTCACGGCTCGTCCAGCCCAATCTTTGGGAGAGATGAAAGCCGCCTACCGCCTTGTCTACAAAGAGTATCTCGCTCGGGGCTATTGTCAGCCGAACCCGTCCCAGATGCATTACAACTTCTACTGCTTTCTCCCGGAAACGTGCACCTTCATCCTGGAGAGGAAGGGTCAGCTTTTAGGAACGATCTCCCTCATGGGTGGCTCGGCGTGCGGGCTCCCCATGGAGACCCTTTTCCCGGAACAAATCGCCGAACTCCGTAATCCCGGTAGGCGCTTGGCGGAAGTGGGTTTATTGGCGCTGGATCTGGAGGCGATTGGAAAGAGTGCCCGGCTCTTTTCTCTGACGAATTTTCAGAAACAAGCATCCCTTTTCCGTCTCTTTAAGGTGATGTTCGATTACGCTCGATTTATCGTAGGAGCAACGGATCTTGTGATCGGCATGCATCCGAAGCATGAAGTGCTCTACCGTTATCTGACCTTTGAAGCCATTGGGCCTGTCCGATCCTATCCGGGCGCCTGCGGGAAACCGGCGCTCCCGATGCGGATGGATATCCGAAGGACAGAAGAAACCACTCTGATGGATCACGGAAAAGGGTTTTATTTCTTGCGAGAGTCGATGCCGAAGGAAATCCTCGAGAAGCGCTTCCACTGGACTGAAGAAACGGTGCGCCAGTTTCTCAAAGAGAAACGTCCCCTGTGGGATCAGTTGTCCCCTGTCTGTCGAGCGCACTTAGAGACATGCTACCCGGGGCTGACCGCATGAACCTTTTTTTTAAGCGGGAACATTGGGAATCAGGAATAGCCGTCTTAGAGGAGAGCATCTTCAGCAGTGAGACCGCCGTCACGAGCGATTCCCTCATCGAGAAGAGAGGAACCTCCCGTGTTTCCATGAGCGTGCCGGTGGATTATCGAATCCTGGAAGAAGATGTCCCATTCAAGAGGGGGCGCACCATGAACCTTTCTGAAAACGGCGCCCGGCTCATGATTCCCGCGGTGGTTACGATCGGCTCCTGGATTGAGATCAAGATAAAGGTGTCGGATTCCGCCAAACCGGTGCGGGTCCGGGGTGTCGTTGTTTGGGTGGTCCCTTCCTTCAGCACCGGCCTGACTTCATGCGGAATCGCCTTCGAAGACTTAAAGAGGGTCTCCCGGAAAGAAAAGCTGATCGCCTTCATCGCCGACAAGATTTGCCAACTTGCCTTGGAGTCCACCTCAAAGCTGGTCTGCCGCCCCGCGGAAACTTTGGAGGAACTAAAATCAGCTTACCGTCTGGTCTACAAAGAGTACCTGGCCCGGGGATACTGCCAGCCGAACCCATCCCAGATGCAGTACAACTTTTTCAGTGTCCTGCCCGGCACCTGCACGTTCATTTTGAAGGGAGAAGATAAGCTGTTCGGAACCATCAGCCTGATTGTGGATTCTCCCTGCGGGCTTCCGATGGAATCTCTTTTCCCGAAAGAGATCGGAAGGTTCAGGGCGCAGGGGAGACGCCTGGCTGAAGTGGGCTTATTGGCTCTGGATCTAAGCGCCATCGGAAAGACCTTCTTTTCTTTGACCAGCTTCCAAAAACAGGCCTGTCTCTTCCGGTTATTCAAACTGATGTTCGACCACGCCCGGTTTGTCGCCGGTGTGACCGATTTGGTGATCGGCATGCATCCCAAACATGAGACCCTTTACCGGTATCTGACCTTTGAACGGATCGGCGCCGTTCGGTCCTATGAGGGGGCTTGCGGGAAGCCGGCGCTTCCTATGCGGATGGACATCCCAAGGACAGTGGCATCTATCTCTCAGGAGGAGGGGAAGGGATCTTATTTCATACGCCACACCACGCCCAAGGAGACCTTGGAGACTTATTACCGCTTCACCCCCGAGACGGTCCATGAGCTCCTGATGGAAACTCGGCCCCTTTGGGAGAAGCTGCCCGAGACGGCCCGGGTGCATCTTAAATCCTGTTACCCCGATTCCTGATCCTGTAAAATAGAGCTGCCATGGATTGGTCCTACGAAGAGGCCTTCCGTCGAAACCGGGGGCTCATCCGTCCTGAGGAACAGCAAAGGCTGCGCTCCTGCAGAGTGGCGATTGCAGGAATGGGGGGCGTAGGCGGAATCCACCTCGTGACGTTGGCGCGGCTGGGCATCGGCCGCTTCTCGATCGCCGACCCGGATCGGTTCGAGGTTGCCAACTTTAACCGGCAGCAGGGAGCCACGCGATCCACCCTGGGCCGCCTAAAGGTTGAGGTGCTGGCCGAAATGGCGCGCGAGATCAACCCGGGAATCGACCTGCGCATTTTTACCGATCCCATCGGCCCCGACAATGCCGAGCAGTTCCTGAAGGAGGCCGATCTTTTCATCGACGGAATCGATGCCTTCGAGATCGAGGCCCGCCGCCTCTTATTTCGCGCTGCCGCGGCCCGCGGCATCTACGCAGTGACTGCCGGCCCCTTGGGGTTCAGCACGGCCTGGATCGTGTTCGATCCGGGCGGGATGAGCTTCGACCGGTATTTCGATTTATCCGATGGAATGGATGAGACGGGTCAATTCGTCGCTTTCATCATCGGGTTGGCCCCGGCAGCAACTCATCGGGCCTACCTCGATCGTTCGGCCGTGGACGTCAAAGCCCATACGGGACCTTCCGCGAGTTTAGCCTGCCAACTGGCTGCCGGAGCGGCGGCCGCGGAAACATTGAAGATTCTTCTCCATCGGGGTTCGGTCCGTCCCGCCCCATTCTATCAACAGTTCGATCCCTATCTGGGGCGTTGGATCCAGGGCAAGCTCCTTGGCGGGAACCGCCATCCGCTTCAGCGCCTCAAGCGATGGCTGCTGGTGAGACAATTTCGTCAGAATTCGAAGACGGCTTCTGAATAGACTCGGCTCTTCCCCTTAAACTTTCCGAACGTCCCGTCCGCAACTCCCCGGAACAGATCGGCCCCGAAACGAAGGTGCCAGCGGTCGTTTAACTTCCAGTTGAGCTTGGGCCGGTAAAGAAAATCCGGCTCCATCAAACTGGAGATCACCAGGAATTCGGGCTTGATCCTCCCGTTGAAGAAGTCGGTTCTGAGCCAAAAAGAGATGGAGTTCCGGACGGCATGTTCGTTCTCCGCCAAAAGACCCGAGTGATGGAAGATGATCCGATGCATGAATTGGAGGTTTGTCTCCCACTTCTCGAAGAAGGTGTAATCGGCGCCGACCAGAGTGTCGAGGAAGTCCCGCTCCGTGACTCCGTCGGAATCGGCGGGGTCGAGAATGGAGAAGTGGGCATCCTTGTTGAAGACAAACTCCCCCTTGAAAACGGCTTTCTCAACCTCTTTGGAAATGGTGGCCCCGGCGACGTGAAGCCGTTTGTATCCGGGAGTGAAGTTATAGCGGCCGGATGGGTCGATTGTTCTGAAATAGACCGGCGCCTTATCCCAGGTGTACAGGTAGAAGAGTCCCATGTCCCAGCCGTTCATCAGGTAAGAGGCCCGTCCCCCCAGCTCGGAATTCCCAAGGCGATTCCCCGGCTCGAGGGGATCCTGCCGAGTAAAGGGAGTGGTTGGAGTCGGCAGAGGCAGCGGAAATTGAAACTCGGAACCATCCCCCCCGATCCTGTTGAACTCCGGCGCCGGGATCCAGACAAACTCCAGATGGGCGTTTTCCCGGGAATATTCCAGATCGGCGGCCCAATCCGGAATCCGGATCAGGTCGAAATCAGGCAGCACATATTCCCTGAGATCCTTTGCGTTTACCACGTCGGCAAAGAAGAGCCCCACCGCCTCTCCCCAGACGATCTGCTGCTTGCCAAGACGGAGGTCAAAGGGGCCTTTGGAATAGTCCAGATAGGTGTCGCGAAACTCCGCTTCCACCCGCTGGTCGGAGCGGGCGCTGTTTGGAAAGGTATGGGTTAGATCATAGACCGGGTCATAAGTGGCCCTCTCGGTCGCCTTGAAGCGAAGATCGTCGGAGAAACGGCCGATTTGGGCCAGGAGGAGTTGGTTTCTCAATTTGGTCCAACCGGTTGGAGAATTGACTCGAAAGGCCGCTTCGTTCTTCATCTGCCCATGGAGGCGGACTTCAAAGCCCTCGGGTTTCTCAGCGGCTGTTCTTTGAGGAGGAGTTGGCTCTTGGACAGGCCAGGGTTCTGTTTGCCGGCTGCGGATCGTCTCCACACAGATGTCGATGATCTGCTCCCGCAGCTTCCGGTCGGCGTCACTCGAAGGGGATGGCTCCGAGAAGGCGCGAGAGGGCAGGAGAGAGAATGCCAGCCAAAGCAGAAGAAAGAAGCCCGTTCTCCGAGGCAGGAAGTTATCCCTCCATGAATTTCTTCATGTAATCCTTGGTGAAATATTTCTCCGGGAGCGGCTCCACATTCATCTGGTCATACTCGATGATGGACCTCTTTCCCTTGACGATCGGATCTTCCATCACCAAGCGGGTGGGTCTGGGCCGGCCGCCCAATTCCCGATACTCCTGGTAGGAGCAGCTCTTCAAGAGCCGCCCGGACAATCCGTAGAATTCTGCTCGGTAAGGACGGAAAGATTCTTTCTCAACCCAGAGGACCACTCTGGCATAAGTTACATCCTCAGCATTGGCCGTGAGCTGCAGGACGTAGCATTCCTTTCCGTCCGCCTCTTCCTCTCGGAGAATTTCCGGGGTGTAATCACCCGTGAAATTCGCGCGGGCCAGGTCTCCGTTGGCAACTTCTCCCATCAGCCGCTCCCGCAGGGAGATTCGTAGAGGTTTGGAGACGTCCGGAAGAAAAGCCCACATGTCTTTGCCCCTCATCAAGAGGACCCGACCCCTTTCGACCGGAGGGCTTAATGTCTTGATCACCGTCCGGTCCTTTCCCTTAACGAGAACGTCGTAGGCGGCTGTCTTCGGAGTTCCCTGCGGCTTGAGGCTGGTCACCTTGACGGAAACGGTGTAGTCCAACGGGGGGTTCCGGACCTCATCTGCCTTCCGGAGGATTTCCTCCGCCGTTGGTTCCGCGGCGAAAGCGGCCATCGTCATTGCGAGGACTGCGAGTGAAACGAAGCAGGCCGAAGCAATCCCAATACGAGATTGCTTCGCTACGCTCGCAATGACAATCATCCGGCGTACCGAAGCGCTTGGGCGATCTCAAGCCGCGAGGCCTTGTAGGCGGGATAGAAAGAAGAGAGGAGAGAAGCCGCCATCGAGAGCGCAAAGGCAAAGAGGATCGTCCAGGGAACGATCATCGGCTCGGAAACCCACCGCATCGTCGCTCCCGGAGGAGGCGGCATGGGGATGCCGATGGAGGCGATCAGGCGGGTGATTCCAATGCCGGCGATGATGCCGATCCCTCCTCCCAGGGCGCCGAGAATGCCTCCTTCCATGAGAAAAAGAGCCGCCACCCCTTTCTGCTTGGTTCCGAGGGCCATGAGGGTCCCAATCTCCGCCGTCCTTTCCAGGACGGCCATATTCATGGTGTTGAAGATCCCCAGGATAGCGATGATGGCGACGACCAGCTTGAGGATCAGAAAGAATCGCCCGAATAATGCCCGGGTCTTTGTGTAGAAGTCGTTGATCTCTTCCCAATCCCTGAGTTCAAGGGCCAGGCCTTTCTCTTGGAACAGATGCCTTAACTCCGCCTTAACCCGGGCGGTATCCTCCGTCTTTTTTAGCAGAATCACGAGAGACTGCACCGAATCGGTATGAAGCAATTTCTGGGCTCCTGCCAGCGGAAGGCGAAGGAAATGATCATCGAAGTCCTTGGTGCTGGTGTAAAAAGTCCCTTTCAGCGAGACATCGACGGCATTGATCGAGCCCCCGATCGTATGGGAGACAAGGATCAATCCGTCCCCCACCTGTGCGCCAAGGCTCGAGGCCAACCCCCTTCCCAAAAGGACAGCAAACCCCTCGTCCTCCTTTAAAGGGTCCCCTGTTTCGATGACGTTTCCCACTAAAAGGGAAAGGTCCCCTCTGGACTGGAACTGTTTCTCAACGTCCGACTGGCGAACCGAGCGCTCGTTTTTCGGCTCGATTCCTTGCCCAATGCAGGAAGTGGAGTTCTCTCCGGTGCTGATCAGACCTGCGAACTCGATTCGGCGAGTGACGTACTGCACCGCCTCGATCCCTTGAATGAGGGTGATGATTTCCCCGGGGTTGTCGATGAGATAGTCGAAGGGTTTGGCGGCCCCTTTTTCGAGGAAGCCCTGTTTGAAGACCTGGAGGTGTCCGGCATACGACCGGATGTATCCTTCCCGCATTTTGTAGAAAGTGTCCTCGAAGAATCCCCCGACAAAGATCAGGGCGACGCAGCCAAACGCCACGGTGGAAAGCGTGATGATCGACCGGGTCTTGTGGCGGAAGACGTTCCGCAGAGCGAGCGTGAAGGTCATCGCTGCGGGTCCGCCACAATTCCATCCGACAATGGAACGACCCGCTGGGCGATGGCCATAACCTTCGGATCATGGGTGGAGAAGAGGAAGGTGGTTTTTCGTTCCGCATTCATCTGTTTCATAAGATTGAGGATCTCCTGCCCTGTGGTGTGGTCCAGATTGGCGGTGGGCTCATCGGCCAGGATCATCGCAGGGTCGGCCACCATCGCCCGCGCGATGGCCACCCGTTGCCTCTGGCCGCCGCTTAATTCCAGCGGTTTGTGATGGAGAAACCGGGAAAGCCCGACGGCTTCCAGAAGCTGCCGGGCCTTCCGCCTCTTTTCGCGGGCAGGGATCTTCCTTATCGAGAGTGGATATTCCACGTTCTCCAGAGCAGTGAGCACGGGGAGAAGGTTGAAGTTCTGAAAGATAAAGCCGATCTTCGTTGCCCTTAAATCGGCCAGTTCATCGCTGGTCAGGTGAGCTGTATCGACCCCGTCGATCGAGACTTTTCCGGCGGAGGGTTTCTCAATGCAGCCGATCAGATTCAAGAGAGTTGTTTTCCCGCTCCCGGAAGGTCCCGCAATCGCCAAGAACTCTCCTTTCTCAACCTGGAGGTCAACTCCTCTGAGGGCGGGGACAACGGTCTTCCCCAGGTAATATTCCTTGGTTGCTCCCTCAACTCGGATGATGCTCATAAGAAGAGCCCCCATCGCAGCAAAGAGAACTCCGCGAGGGATTCCTTCGTCCACTGCAGCCCGTTCTCTTTCGCCCAACGAGGCGCCCATTCTCGAATGAGGGGGTTTTCTTGTGCAGAAAATCCAGGGCGAATGAAAACACGCTTGCGGCCCACTGGCAACCCCAGGAGGATCTGCACGGTGGGCAACCCGAAGGGAACGAGACGGCACCACCGACGGGTAGAAGCGGGAGGGACGACGGTTTTAAATTCCCTCGTTGTCCAGGCAGCGTACATCGAATGATGAAAATCCTCGAAGAGTTTCTTCAGCCCACGTTTCAAATGATCGCGACCCATGAACTTCACGTAGTGCTCTGTAAACCTTGCCGTGCGCAGACGAGCCACATCCATCACCATGACGAGGCCTTCTGGCTGAGTGATTCGATCCATCTGTTTTACGACGCGGGATACCGTTTCCAGATCAGGAAGGTGATGGGCTCCCATGGTGAAGCTGGTGAGATCCCACCTGCCCGATGGAAAATCTCCCGGTTGTGTCACATCCCCCAACTCAAAGTGGACTTCTTTCTTTTTCTTCTCTCTCTCTCTCTCTCTCTCTCTCTCTCTCTCTCTCTCTCTCTTGTAGCGTTTTGCGTTGCGACCTCTACCATAGGGGCCGACAAATCCATCCCGATCACTTTCTCGTAACCTAAGTGTTTGGCCAGGGAGAGGGTGTAATGACCCGGTCCACAGGCCAGGTCGAGAGCGCAGGCGCCATCATCGATCTGGCCTCGAACGCGATGGACTATCTCCAGCCCGATGGCATACAGGAGGCTCAGCTTGCTCATCATGGCTTGATTGTAATGAAGAACGTTTTCCGCGGCATCGGTAAGAGCGCGGGGTTCCGGAATCCTTTCCAGCCGTTGGGATCCAATCTGTTGGGCCAGGACCATCGGAAGAAAATCAAGAAACGTCGCCATAGTCTCTACGAAGAATCCTTTGCAGCGATAAGGAAATCGGAAAGGGGTCGACGCAGGGACCGACAGGTCGGGGGTGCGGCGTAGCCCAGCCGAAACAGCATGACCAACCCGTGGCGGTCGTTGAGGTCGAATAATTGGAAGAGTTCTTTTTTTAGAGCCGTCAGTTGCGCCCGATGTCGGCTGGAAAAATTTTTTGCCTGGTTGATCTGAAGGTTTATGATGAAGACCAACAGGGCTGTCATCGGCTGGACCGCCAGGCCCTCTTGGGCGATCTTCAGGAAGAGGCGCTGCATCACTCGCCCCCCCGCGACGTAGCCCGAAGGAGAACTTTCCTCCGCCACAAGAAGCCCCAGGAGAGGGGAGCCCCTCACCTGCAGTTGGGCGAAGAGGCCCATGGAATGGCTCAAGCCCAGCGTGTTGAGAAAACGCAGCCGATTCCATTTTGAGATGAGGCGAAAGAAGGGATAACCCATCGGGCCTAGCCCCAATGCGCGAACATCCAAACCATCCCTCGTTCTTTCCATCTCTTCTTTCTCGAGCCGGACGGCCTTGAAGAACTCGCGATGGGCAGTTTCCTCTTCAAAGCGGATCTGGTCTGCCCTTCCCATAAGAGGGGCGAGTTCTCTCTTGATGGGCCCAGGCCTGATGGGAAAAAAACGTGTCTGGCCGGGGATGTTTCCGATTTGAGAAAGGGCCTGCACGATTTTTTCCGGCACCGGCCGGTGAGTGTAAAGCTTTCGATTCGTCACGCGGGATTCAATGAAAGGGTACAAGGAGTCCTCGGGGAGATCGGAGTCCTTCAGCGTGAGGGTGGCCACCGGTGAGGAAAGATCCTCTCCTTGCGGGAAGCAGCGGACAGAAGCCGCATGCCCCCCATGGGAAGCGGCCAGGGCGATATTCTCAATCACCGCACCGGCCGAGATGTAAGGGGCCCGCCAGCCGGCATCCAGAATCCCCATAAGGCGTGAGGGGTCGAGGTAGAGGTGAATCGAGTCCTGCTCGATGCGAAATTTCCAGGGTTGGAGGTTGTCTCCGGAGGGTGCCCAGATCCCTTTTTGGACGAGGGATTCCAAGAATTAGCGGTTTGAGAGGTATTTCCGTCATTGCGAGGAGCGACAGCGACGACGCAATCTCGTTTTTAAAGAGAGATTGCTTCACTCCCGTTGGTTGTTCGCAATGACGACCTCGTCGCTGTCTCAGACAGCTAAACAGATACGAAGTGCGTCCTATAAAATTACAGTTGAAAAGAATTTGAATTTTTGTTAAATTATTTCCATGGCAGAGTCAATACCACCCCGGCCTCATCTCAACGCTCTTCTGATCTGCGACCAGGTGTATCGGGAATCCAATACGGGGAAGTTCTTCATCCTTGGAACATTTGACCGAATATGGTCGCGGCAGTTTCCATGTGTGCATCCAGCTATATCTCTCTATGTGAATTTCAGCGATGCGGAAGGACCGTACCGATTGCGCGTTGAGATGGTATACTTAGATGAAGAGCAAATCATAGCTGACGCAAGACCTGACCATCCTGCAATCGTGGAGGATCGTCTCGCGGCGTTTGAAGCGATTTTTGTATTTCAGGGAGCGGAGTTTAAGAAACCGGGAAAGTACGCTCTCCGGTTCTACGCCAATGAAGACTTTATTGGTGACAAAACATTCTATGTGGTTGAGCGGGAGGAAGCTGGAGGCGAGTTAATTTAATATGAAAATTGAGCGAATCGAAGCACACCAATCTGCGGAGAGTAGAGCTTTCACGCGGAATGAAAAAAGACAGCCTGTTGGCCAGGGCCAAATCTACGTGGTCCCATGGGCTAAGATGGTGTTGAATCCACCCCGACCGCTAAAGCGCAAGTAGTTACCCTCGCAGTAAAGTAGCTTTCTGTCAGTTCTATCAATCAATAAAGACTGGGTAAGGGTTACGCTGTCTTGTTTTGCCATGCTCCGTCTGCTAAACTAAATAGTTTACTTAGGCGAGCACTAGCCTAGTAGACTAATGCTCGGTCCGCGAAAATGGATGTGCCCGAATGTGTCCTACAAGGATTCTGGAATTTATCTTTTTATGCATCAATGGAAACTGATTTTAGTGGTTTCTCGTCGAGAAATCGTTCTTTTTCTTCGCGCTCGTAGCTCAGCCCGGATAGAGCACTAGCCTCCGGAGCTAGGTGTCGCGCGTTCAAATCGCGCCGAGCGCGCCAAACAATTTGGACTGATGGCGAGATGTATTCAAGAGGCCTCAGGCGCCTCTTGGCTTAGGGGAGGTGGGCAACCAGGGGGTTGTCCAAATTGTTTCTAGGGAGAGAACCATTGCGTGGTTCTCTCCCTAGTATCCCTCTCTCCAGCAAGAGCAAGATGTCTTGTTGGGGGAGATTTCCCATCTCCCCCAACAGCCCCCTCTTCCAGAGGAAAGGTGACGAGTGAGGCGAGATGGTGATTGGGCTGATCCAGTTGAGTTTGCGGATTCCGGAGAGTCAGTCCCTCAAGGGCAAGCGGCAGATCCTCCTGGGACTGAAAACCCGGATCCGGAATCGGCTGAACGTCTCGGTCTCGGAAATCGATCACCAGGACAAATGGCAGTTGGCGGCGCTGGCCGTCGCTTGTGTCGGGAATGATCGGGCCGGGCTGAATCGGGTTTTAAGCTACACGGTCGAAATGGTGGAACGGGAGCGGGGAGTTGAACTGATTGATTATGACCTGGAGTTCTTGTAAAGATGACCCCGCCCCTCCGGAGTTCATGCCCTCGGCAAGGAGAGGATGATGCAGTATGACTGGGTGGAGGGGTTGGCCGAGGGCATCTGTGCCTTTGGCACAGATGCCCCTGTCCTCTGAGCCGGGATTAAGCCAAACTGCTGGAGGTTTTCGGGTGATATCACAGAATAGCGGACCCAGAGGACAGGGGCACTCCGGAGGGGCGGGGTGACGACGGAGCGGATTCATCGGGTGGAACAGGCAATCAAGGAAGAGGTCGCCCAGATCCTTCAGCGGGAATTGAAGGATCCTCGGATCGGGTTTGTCACGATCACCCGAGTCCAGGTGACGGCGGATCTGCAGCATGCCAGCATCTACTTCAGTCTGCTGGAAGGCCATGGAAGCCCTTCCGAGACGGAGACCGGATTAAAGAGCGCCACGGGCTTCGTCCGCCGGCTGTTGGGGGAGCGGCTGCGCTTAAGGGTCACTCCGGAGGTGGTTTTTCGGAAGGACCCTTCGGTGGCCGACTCGATTCGGATCTCGAAAATACTGGATGATCTCAAGAAACCGGAGTTGTCCTGAACAACCGATGAAAACCGAAAAAGCCCGATCTCAAGGAATGAAAGCGGTCGTTGAAACGATCCGGCGGCACCGGAAATTCCTGATCACTTCCCATGTCAATCCGGACTGGGACGGGATCGGGGCCGGTTTAGCGCTGGCCTCGCTGCTGAAGCGGCTCGGTAAGCAGGTGGTGCTGGCTTATGAGGGAGGGATGCCGGAAGTGTTTGACTTCCTGCCCCGCGTGGCGCCGATGCGGAGTGGATCCAACGGATCCATTTCGGCCGAGGTGGCCATGGTGGTGGATGTGCCGACCTTTGCCCGCATCGGGAAGATGGGGGTTCTTCTGAAGAAAACTCCGCTGACTGTGAACATTGACCACCACGTCAGCAACCAGCGGTTCGGCGACGTCAACTGGGTGGACAAAGATGCGGCCGCGGTCGGGCAGATGATCTATCTTCTTTATCGGGCATTCCGCTTCAAACCCACTCCGGAGGAGGCCCGCTGTCTCTACGTGTCGCTGGTCACGGATACCGGTTCCTTCCGGTACATGAACACCACCCCCGCCGTTCATCGAATTGCCGCCGATTTAGTCGGCGCCGGAGCGAGTCCCTTGAAGGTTTCCCAGCGCTTGTACGAGGCCTATTCGCTGGCCGACTTGAAGTTTCTCGGGTGGGTTTTGAGCTCGATCCGGAGCACACCGGACAAAAAAGTAGCCTGGCTCGAGGTGCCGCTGGGGCTGCTCAAGAAGTTCGGAGCGGGCGCTTCGGTGGTGGACGAACTGGTCAACTATCCCCGCTCCGTGAAAACGGCCGAGGTCGCTTTTGTGTTACGCCCATCGGAAGACGGCAAGAATGTGCGGGTGAGTCTGCGCTCCAAAGGGATGGTGGATGTGGACCAGATCGCACGCGCCTTCGGGGGAGGCGGGCACGTGGCCGCCAGCGGCTGCGTCATTCCAGGGACGCTCTCCCAAGCCAGAGAAAAGATGTTGAAGGTCGTCCGGCAGTTCCTGCGCCGTTCATCCTGAGCTGAGTCGAAGGATGACCCCGCCCCTCCGGAGTAATGCCCTCGGCTTATGCGGCATGATGCAGGTTTTTTTGCAAGCAGAGTGGAATTGGTGGATGAAAGGTGGCCGAGGGCATTTGTGCCTTCGGCACAGCAGCGTTGTCCCTGAAAGGACAACGCTGGACTCCGGAGGGGCGGGGTGAACGGCCTGCTCCTCATCGACAAACCAGCCGGCATCACCTCCCATGACGCGGTGGACTGGATCCGCCGCCGCTTTCAGATCCGGCGGGTGGGACACGGCGGCACTCTGGATCCGGCAGCGACGGGGCTGCTGATTCTTCTCGTTGGAGAGGCCACCCGCCAGGCCTCCACTCTCCTTGGGGCCGACAAAAGCTATCGAGCCACCCTCCGGCTTGGAATCGTCACAGATACTCAGGACGGGGAAGGGAAGATTCTGCAGACGCGGCCCGTCGGCCAACTTTCTTTGGATCAGATCCAGCAGGCCTGCGCCCGCTTCCAGGGGGAGATCCAGCAGAAGATCCCGGCCTACTCCACGGTCCGGATTCAGGGGAAGCGCTCCTATGAACTGGCCCGGGCCGGGATTCCCATTCCGGCCAGGAGCCGGACGGTCAGGATTGATGAACTTAAGATCTTGGGTTGTTCCCTTCCCGATCTGGATCTGGAGATCCGCTGCTCCAAAGGAACCTACATCCGGACCCTCTGCGAAGATTTGGGAGAGGCGTTGGGATGCGGAGGGCATCTGGCCCAGCTTCGCCGGACCCGGGTGGGCCCGTTCAGCATTGAGGAGGCGATAAGACTGGAAGAAGTCCAGCCGGGGCATCTTATCTCGGTGAAGAGGATCGGTCATCCTGAGCTTGTCGAAGGATGACCGAAATGATCATCCTGCGACGCATCCCCGCCCGTCCCGTCCGATGGAAAAATCCGGTCGCCGCCATCGGGATTTTTGATGGGGTACATCGGGGGCACCAGGCGATTCTGCGCCGAGCGGTGGTCCGGGCCAGGGCGCTCGGCGGCACCCCGATGGCGATCACCTTTAATCCGCATCCACTGACGGTCTTGAATCCTTCGCTGGTTCCGCCGATGCTCCTTTCCATCGAGCAGAGGATTCGGGCCTTTGAGCAGTGCGGCATCCGGGCCGCGCTGGTGATCCCTTTCACCCGGGTCTTCTCCCGGTGGACGCCGGATCAGTTCGTCCGTCGGTTGTTGGTTGGGACGCTGCGGGTTCGGGAGGTGGTGGTGGGCCATGATTTCGGGTTCGGGGTCCGCCGCTCCGGCTCCATCGAGACGTTGAAAGAAGCAGGCCGCCAGTTTGGATTCAAGGTTCACGCGGTGGCTCCGGTCCGGATCGGCCGCCAGCGGATCGCTTCCCATCAAATTCGCCTGGCGATTCGGAAGGGAGATTTGGTCCGGGCGGCCAAGGAGTTGGGCAGGCCGGTGACGGTGGTGGGGGTGAATATCCCGGGGTTCGGCCGGGGCCGGAGGATGGGATTCCCAACGGCCAATCTGCGGATCGGAGCCGGGGTCCTCCCTCCGGTGGGGGTCTACGCGGTTACGGCCAGGGTGTCATCCTCGCGAAAGCGAGGATCGGATTCCCGCTTTCGCGGGAATGACAATCTTCAAGGGATGGCCAACATCGGCTATCGTCCCACCTTCAGTGTCAGACACCGATTCAACTTTTGCAAAGATGCAGAGGTGTCTGACACTGCAATTCTTGAGGTACACCTGTTCGGCGTCCGCCGACAGCTCTACGGACAAGCCCTAGAGGTGGTTTTCCACAAGCGGTTACGGCCCGAGCGGCGCTTCGCCTCCGCCGAGGCGCTCACGCGGCAGCTTTGCGCCGACGCCCGCCGCGCGAAACGATTCTTCGCTTTACAGGGGAAAGCCAGGGTGATATAGTGAACCAACACGTGATTACCGAGATGCCTTTCGTAAAAGAACAGAAAGAAAAACTCATCCGCGACTTTCAGACGCATCAAATGGATACCGGCTCGGCGCCGGTTCAAATCGCCATATTGACTGAGCGGATCAATCTTCTGACGGAGCACTTTAAAGCTCATCGGAAGGACCACCATTCTCGGCGGGGCCTCCTGAAGCTGGTCAGCCAGCGTCGAAAGCTGTTGGAATACCTGAAAACGAGCGCCCGCCCGGAATACCAGAAGATCATAGAACGCCTGAATCTCCGAAAATAAACGCTCCCCACTGTCATCTCGAGCCACGAAGTGGCGAGAGATCACACTTTTAAAGACGGGATTTCTCGGCCTGAAGGCCTCGAAATGACCCAATTATTAATCAATAGGAGGATTTTGTGACCGCTAACAAGATGGTGCGCCGTGTCCAGAAACGATACGGCAAAGAAGACTTAATTTTGGAAACGGGCCGGATGGCCAAGCAGGCCGACGGCTCCGTGATGGTCCAGTACGGCGGGACCGTGGTGCTGGTTTCCGCGGTGATCTCCAAGGAGCCGAAGGAGGGGAAGAATTTCCTCCCTCTGACGGTGGAGTATCAGGAGAAGACCTACGCGGCGGGGAAGATCCCCGGAGGTTTCTTTAAAAGGGAAGGCCGTCCCTCTGAGAAGGAGATCTTGACCTCCCGCTTGGTGGACCGCCCCATCCGCCCCCTTTTCCCCAAGGGATTCTTTAACGAGGTTCAGGTGATTGCCCTGGTGCTTTCTCACGATGGGGCCAACGATCCCGACATCCTGGCGATCATCGGGGCCTCCACCGCCTTAGGGCTTTGCTCCACGAGCCCCGTGGTTCACCGGGTTGGGGCCTGCCGGGTCGGACGGGTCGATGGTTCCTTTGTGCTCAACCCCACCTATGCCGAGATCGAACAGGGAGACCTGGATCTGGTGGTCGCCTCGACCAAGGATGGGGTGCTGATGGTGGAGTCGGGAGCGAAAGAGGTTCCCGAGGAAACTATCCTGGAAGCGATTCGTTTCGCGCAGGAACAAGGGAAGGCAAGCATGGATCTGCAGGAAGAACTGATCGCCGCCTGCGGAGTCACCAAGGTTTCCCTTCCGCTTCAGAAAGCGGATGCCCAGCTTTCCCAACGGATCCAGCAGCGGGCCGAGCATCAGGTGAAAGAGGAGCTTCGTTCTCGGAGCGAGAAGGAAGGGGGCTCCGATGAGAGAAAGATCCTTGTCGAACAGCTGGTCAAGGAGTTCCAGACCCCGGAAGGAACTCTGACCGAATCGCAGGTGGAAGAAGATCTCGACGATCTGGAGCGGACCCTGGTTCGCCAGATGATCTTAAAAGAACGCCGGCGCATCGACGGCCGGGACCTGACGACGGTCCGTTCCATCTCCTGTGAAGTGGGGGTCCTGCCCCGGACCCACGGATCGGGCCTTTTCACGCGGGGGCAGACGCAGTCGCTGGCCTCGGCGACGCTGGGGACCGCTTCCGATGAGCAGATCATCGACGCCCTCAAGGGGAAATCGTTCAAGTCGTTCATGCTTCATTACAGTTTTCCCCCGTTCTCCGTCGGAGAGATCCGCCCCGTTCGGGGGCCGGGCCGCCGGGAGATCGGGCATGGGGCGCTGGCCGAGAAAGCCCTCAGGCCGGTGATGCCCTTGAAGGAACAATTCCCCTACACCGTCCGGGTCGTCTCTGAGATCCTGGAATCGAACGGGTCCTCCTCGATGGCCACGGTCTGCGGGGGGACGCTGGCCCTGATGGACGCGGGGGTGCCGATCAAGGCGCCGGTGGTGGGGATCGCGATGGGGTTGGTCCGGGAGGGGAATCAATCGGTGATCTTGACCGACATCATCGGACTCGAGGACCACTTCGGAGACATGGACTTCAAGGCGACGGGGACGGCCAAGGGGATCACGGCGCTTCAACTGGATTTGAAGCTGACCGGTATTCCCGTGGAACTGTTAGGGGAAGCCCTCAAGCAGTCCAAGCCGGCCCGGGAATTTGTCCTGGAGCGGGTCTTAGCGACCCTCCCGGCCTATCGGCCGGAGCTCTCTCCCTTCGCTCCGCGGATTACCCTGCTCAAGATCGATCCGGAGAAGATCGGGGAGTTGATCGGCCCCGGCGGAAAGATGATCCGCAGGATCACGCAGGAATCCGGCGCCTCGATCGACGTGGAGGATGACGGGACCGTGATGGTCGCCTCCGCCGACGCGGCCGCCGCTCAGAAGGCGATCGCCTTCATCAGGGGATTGACCGAAGAGGCGGAGATCGGCAAGGTCTATCAGGGGATCGTGAAGCGGATCACGAATTTCGGGGCCTTCTGCGAGATCTCCCCGGGCAAAGAGGGGCTCTGCCACGTTTCGGAACTGTCCGACCAGTTTGTTCCGAAGGTGGAAGATGTGGTGAAATTGGGGGACACGATCTCTGTCAAGGTGGTGGAGATCGACTCGCAAGGCCGGGTCAACTTGAGCCACAAGCAGGCGCTCCTTCCGCCGGGAACGGCGCCGATTCCTCCGGCCCGGCGCCCCGAGCGGAGCGGCCGACCCGGTGGAGATTATGGGCGCGGGGGTCCAGGCCGGGAACGTTCGGGTGAACGTCCCCGGGAACCCCACCGGTCCGGCCCGCCTTCCCGGCATCCCGCCGCTCATCACCCATAAGCCAAGCAGCCGATGGCGTCGCGAGGCAAGAAATCTTTTCTTTCCTTGAGTCCCGAGCGACGGAACGAACTGTCCGGGATTCTGCTCCTGTCCGCCAGTCTCTTTCTGTTCATGAGTCTGGTTTCTTACCACCCGGATGACCTGCCGTTCTTTACCTCTCACGCCCCGGTAAAAATCCAGAATCTCTGCGGGTTGGTCGGAGCCGTCGTCGCCGGGTTTGTCCGCTCTCTGATCGGATTGACCGGTTACCTCGTTGCTCTGGCCGGCATGCTTTGGGCCTTCGGGCGGTTCAACGGCAGGCCTCCCCAACGGTTTTACATCAAGGCGTTAAGCACCCTTCTGTTTTGTCTGGCGGTCAGCAGTCTTCTCTCTTTGATCTGGATTCAGGCGCCGGAGGTCCGGGTCTACCGGGGGGGGATCCTTGGGCTTCTGGTGGGGGATTCGGCGGTCCATTACTTCGGCCGAGGGGGGGCCTATGTGGTTTTAACGACCGTCGGCCTTTTAGGTTTTCTCCTGGTGACGGAGCTGACGGTTTGGCCTTTGATGGAGCGGACGGGCCGGTCGTTGAAGCCTCTCTTCGGGGCCGGCTGGAGCGGGCTCACTCGAGTGAGCTCATGGACGCGGGAAGGGGTGGAAAATCTGGCGAAGAGAGCTCCGGGGACGACGACGGTGATTCGGACCCGCCCAGCTAAACCCACCGTTCGTCCTGAGCCGGCCGCTCTCCTTCGACAAGCTCAGGATGAGCGGCCGAGTCGAAGGACGGACTCCGCTCAGGGCAGGCGCGTCGAAGGACACGAAGCGCCTGTTGTGAAGGTGAAGAAAGTGGAGGCCCCTTCCGGGCAGGCCTTTGAGCTTCCTTCCCTCGATCTTCTCGATAAACCGGCCGCCGCTCCTCGGGAGCAGGGGAAACAGGAGCTTCAGCAGAATGCCAAGGTGTTGGAGGAGGCCCTGCGGGATTTTGGGATCGAGGCGAAGGTGGCGGAGGTGGAGATGGGCCCGGTGATCACCCGGTATGAGGTGGAGCCGGCCCCGGGCGTCAAGGTCCAGAAGATCACCACGCTGGCCGATGACCTCGCGCTGATTTTCAAAGTCTCATCGGTCCGGGTCATCGCCCCGATTCCGGGGAAGGCCCGGGTGGGGATCGAGGTCCCGAATTCGGCCTCCAGCATGGTCGGCCTGCGCGAGATCCTGGAGTCGCAGGAATTCAGGGAATCTCCCTCGAAAATCACCCTGGCCATCGGAAAGGACGCGGCAGGCCATCCCCTCGTGGCCGATCTGGCCCAGATGCCGCACCTGTTGATTGCCGGCACCACCGGCTCCGGGAAAACGGTCTGCATGAACGCCCTGATCACTTCCATGCTCTTTAACGCCGCTCCGGACGAGGTCCGCTTCATCATGGTCGACCCCAAGATGGTGGAGCTGTCCGTCTTCAACGGGATCCCGCATCTGATGCTGCCGGTCCTGACGAACCCCAAGCAGGTCCCGCTCGCCCTGCATTGGGTCGTCCAGGAGATGGAGAGCCGGTACCGGCTCTTTGCCAGGCTGGGAGTTCGGAACATCGAGGGGTACCATGAGAAAGAATCTTTAAATCAGCTTCCGGTGGAGGAAATCCCGAAATCCCTTCCGTATCTCGTGGTGATCATCGATGAGTTGGCGGACCTGATGCTCGTCGCCCAGGCCGAGGTGGAGAAGACGATCGGCCGGCTGGCCCACCTGTCCCGGGCGGTGGGAATTCACATGGTGCTGGCGACCCAGCGTCCGTCGGTGGATGTCCTGACCGGGGTGATCAAGGCGAATTTCCCGGCGAGGATTTCTTTTCAGGTGGCTTCGAAGGTGGATTCCCGGACGGTTCTGGATGTGATGGGCGCCGATAAACTGCTTGGGAAAGGGGACCTCCTTTTCCTGCAGCCCGGCTCCTCCAAGCTGGTCCGGGGGCAGGGGACGCTGGTGACCGATTCGGAGATCGAACGGGTCGTTTCTTTCTTGAAGAGCCAGGGGCCGGTGGAATACGACACCTCGATCCTGGAGGAGGAGGCCAAGCCGCAGGAGCATTCCTCCGTGAAGATCAAGGACCCCTTGTATCCGGAAGCGGTCCGGGTGATCGTCGAGACCGGCCAGGCGTCGGTTTCCCTTCTTCAGCGGCGGATGCGGCTGGGCTACGGCCGGGCCGCCCGAATTCTGGACCGGATGGAGGAGGAGGGAATTGTCGGCCCCATCCGGGGGGCGAAACCACGGGAGGTTTACTTAAAGGAAGTTCCAGATGAGCTTATCGATCGGCGAACGACTGAAGTCAGCGCGTAACGGCAAGGGGGTCAGTCTTGAGACGGTGGCCAGGGCCACCAAGATTCAGCGCGGGATTCTTCAAGCGTTGGAAGAGGACCGGGTGGAGGAGGTGTTGGATTCCACCTATTCCAAGATTTTTATGAAGAAGTACGCCTCTTACTTAGGGTTAGATGGGGCGGTTCTCGTCGAGGAGTATCAGGCCTCCTATTCGCCTGTTCCATCGCCGGCGGCCGCCGCGGGGAAGGAGGCGGCAGAGGCGAAGTCCAGGGACTCCTCCCGGATTTCGCAGGTCATGGTCCCAGCCGGATTGGGGCTGCTGGCGCTCATCGGTATTTCCTTCTTCGGATATCTGGCGATGGATCTGTACCACACGGTTAAGGAGAGCCGTCGAAGTTCCGGATCCCCTCGCCCGGTCGCCTCAGCAGCGGTGAGGGAAAAGGGGAAGCGAACTCCCGCCCTGACCGTGGAAAAAATGCCGGTTGCTCCCAAACTGTTGGTTCCCCACTCGGTCCCGTTAAAACTAACCGTTCAAACCAAGGCGGACGTCTGGATGCAGGTCAAGTCGGACGGGACGGTGATTTTCCAGAACGTGTTGGCCAAAGGATCCAGGGAGAGTTGGACGGCCAAGGAAGATTTGGAGCTTTGGACCGGGAATGCCGGCGCCATGGAGCTGAATTTGAACGGCCGATCCTTGGGTAGCCCCGGCTTGGGAGTGAAGAAGGGAATCCGGATCACCCGGGAAGGATTAAAAGAACCGGAATGAGGGTGCACGTCTTGATCCTCGGGTGCGCCCGAACCCTCGTCGATTCGGAAGGGCTTTCCGGAATTCTGGAAAAGGCGGGTCATTCCATCACGGAGTCTCTTCCCGAAGCCGACTGTGTGGTAATCAATACCTGCGCCTTCATCCGGGAGGCGGAGGAGGAGTCGGTCCGGACGATCCTGGACGTCGCCGACCTTAAAAAAACCGGGAAGCTGCGCCGCCTCTACGTCGCCGGCTGCCTCCCTCAGAAACGCCGCGGCGAGCGGGCGGATCTCTTAAAGTTGCTGCCGGAGGTGGATGGATTCTTGGGGCCTGGAGATCTGCCGAAACTCCCGGAGCTGATACGAGAACAGCTAGAGACCGCGGGTGACGCTGTGATTGAGCGACAGACGGCCGCGGGTCCTGCCGCGGTTCGCCCCGCGCGTGGGCCCCTCCGCCCGGTGTGGATCCTCCCACGGCGCGGGGCTGCACCGCGTCACCCGCGGCCCCGGTTCTTTGTCACCTCGCCGGTCCCGACACTTTTGTTTGATTCCGATATTCCGAGGCATCGGCTGACTCCAAGCCATTTCGCCTACTTGAAGATCTCCGAAGGGTGCGACCATGCCTGCACCTTCTGCTCGATCCCCCAGTTCCGGGGCGCTCACCGGTCCCGGACGATCGAGGACCTGGTGCGGGACGCCGAGCTTCGGGCGGCAGAAGGGGCGGTGGAACTCAACCTCGTCGGGCAGGACACCTCTTATTACGGGACCGATCTGTACGGCAGCCCCCGCCTGCCGGAGCTTCTCGAAAAACTCTCGACGGTCGAAGGGATCCGCTGGATCCGGCTCCTCTACGCTCATCCGGCCCACGTGACGGAGGAGCTCATCCGGGCGATCCGGGATTTCCCGCCGATCGTCAAATACATCGACATCCCTCTTCAGCACATCAACGATTCCCTTCTTGTCGCGATGCGCCGGGAAACCGACGGGGTTTTCATCCGGCGGCTGATCGAGCGGTTCCGCCGGGAGATCCCCGGGGTGGCGCTCCGGACCACCTTTATCGTCGGATTTCCGGGAGAGACCGAGGAACAGGTCGATGAGCTGGCTGATTTTGTGCGGGAGGCCCGGTTTGAGCGGGTCGGAATCTTTCCATACTCGCCGGAGCCCAAGACTCCCTCCGAGCGGATGCCCAATCAAATTCCGGAAGAAGTGAAACAGGAGCGCCTGAACCGCCTCATGCAGCTTCAGCAGGGGATCGCCGAGGGAATCAACCAAACCTGGCTGGGACGGGAGATGGAGATCCTGATCGACGAGCCGGACCAGGATCCGAACATTTTCCTGGGCCGAACCTACGCGGACGCCCCCGAGGTGGACGGCCAGGTCTTCGTCAAATCCGCCCGGCCGCTTAAGCCGGGACAGTTCGTGCGGGCCAAAGTCACCGACACGTACGAGTACGACCTCGTCGCGGAGGCGATCGCTTCCGGTTCATGAACCTCCCGAATCAATTGACCCTTCTGCGCGTCGCGTTAAGTTTCTTGCTCATGGTTCTCCTCCTGCTCCCCGGGTTCGGGCCGAAACTGGCCGCCCTGGTCGTTTTTATCTTGGCCTCCTTGACGGATCTGTGGGATGGGCGATTGGCCCGCCGCTGGAAGCTGGTGACCGACTTCGGGGTCCTGATGGACCCGATCGCTGATAAGATTCTGGTTTTGAGCGCGTTCCTCGCGTTCGTGCAGTTGAATCTCGTTCCTGCCTGGATGGTCGCGCTGATCGCAACCCGGGAATTCCTAATTACCGGCTTAAGAATCTTTGCATTAGGCAAGGGACAGGTCCTGCCGGCGGAGGCGGCCGGCAAACACAAGACCGTTTCTCAGATGGTCTCGATCTCGCTGATCCTTCTTTTCCTTGTGGCGCGGGAGTCGGTCGCCGCCAAAGGGGCTATTGGGTGGATCACAGCCGGCGGAATTGGAATCTGGTGGCTGATGATGCTGACCGTTACCTTGACCTTAACCAGCGGGGGCTCCTTCCTTTGGCGCCACCGAAAACTGATCCTTAACCTTTGACCCCGCCCCTCCGGGGTCCTGTCAGGGGGCAGGCCAGTTCCGGCATCGGGCCTTGTTCGGATGGATTGTTCACAGTGACGATGTCAGAGCATCGGGAGATGGCCGAACCCGACAGGACGTTCCATGGAAAGTCGTTCATTTCAGCTTGGGTTTCCATTCAAGAAGGGCTTGAGCCTCAAGGGTCGGCCCTGCTGGCGGAATCTGGCCTGCCCCCTGCCACCCCGAAGGTCTCCTGCGATGGTTCCGGCTCCATCCCGGGATGGAACCGGAACTCCGGAGGGGCGGGGTGAAAACGATCGCGACCGTCGGGGGCTTAGGGAATAGCCCGGTCGCGCCCGGTACCCTGGGCTCTGCCGTTGGTCTGGTGATTGCCTGGGTTTTATCCGGGAGCATGCTTTACCAATCGATCGGCTGCCTCGCGGTAATCGTACTTGCTCTCTGGTCATCCGGCCCGACGGCCCGGTCGATGAATGATCCCGATCCCCAATCGGTGATCATCGACGAGGTGGCGGGTATGATGGTGGCTGTCGTCGCGCTTCCGGCAACCTGGCCGGTTTATGGGATCGGCTTTCTTCTTTTTCGACTCTTGGACATCCTCAAGCCCCCCCCGATCAAACAAATTCAGCGCCTTCCGGGCAGTTGGGGAATTGTCCTGGATGACCTGGCGGCGGGGCTAGCCGCGAATTTGATCCTCAGACTCCTGCCCCATAGTCTGTTATAAAAAATTTAAAAAGATCTGTTGAAGAAGCGGCTTTTATAATATAAACTCATGCACAACAAGATGTTAGTAGATATTTACATACTCCCCGAATGAGAGAAAATCAGATATTTTTTAAAATCCTTGCTGGATGGATTACCTTAAGCCAAATTCTCGGGCCTGTTCCTGTCCACGCCTGCCCTGAGCTAAGTCGAAGGGCCCTCCGTTCCGAATCCGCCGAAGAAAGTGCCGGTGTCCGACAAATAACGAAGAGGATTCTTTCTCCTGTCTCTGCCGGGCTGGAGGAAAAGAAGGAGCTGACCGAAGAGGAGCTTCTCGATCTGGAGCTTAAGTTGATTGAAGGGGTAGCGACATGGGATGACAGGATCCGTGCCAAAGGAGTTGTGAACTCCGATCACCTTCTGACAGTTTTGGGTGGTGGTCACATCAGAACCCAGAAAATTCTTCCCGCTGTCCAACAGTACAATTCCAAGGGCAGCAAACCAGGGGATCCGAAAGTTGATATTTATATGAAGGACGATGAAGATCTTGAGCCGACCGGGCAGGTTGGAGTATGGCGGGGTCCGGCAGGCACCCTTTTTATTGGGCGGCGCTTGAGAGACCTATTCCGGACGATTGATCCCGAGATAGTCGTCGAGGCTTTCCAGGGAGATGATTTTAGCCAGTTGATCGCCGTTGCTTATCCAGAGCCAACCCGATTTACCCCTCTGCGGCCGGTGCCGCCCGCTTCGCCCCCCGAGGAGATTCCGAATATCGAGAAGATCATTTCAGAGGGACGGATGACCTGGGCCGGCAGAAAGGAATCTCCTGTTGCGGAACAAGGAAACGAACCGATCGTTCCTGAACCGGCGGCGAAACTGGATCTGGGAGCCTTTCGGGAGACGCTGCGGCACTTGGTCCCTTCGGCTCTATCCCAAACAGCCACACAGCTCCTTCCGAATTCGTTGGCCTACAATCAAACGGAGAAGAGATTGGGTGTAGATACAACGGATTTTCCAGGCGCCAGTCTTTACTTTATCCGGATCGACAGCGGAGAACTTCGGTTAACGATGTTGGTGCCCGACCCTGGCGTGTATGATCTGCCCCGTCGATACGTTGCTCGCGTCGATCCAGGGCAGGCGAGGAAACGGCTGACCCAGCCGAAGAACTCTCCTTTTAAGGATCTGCAGCTGCTTGAGCCAGCGCTTCCCTCACTCTCTGGACAGATCGTTCATTCCAAAGAAAAAGGAAGGGAAGCTCTTAAACTCGCGCTGGGTGTGTTGGAGCAGAAGGACAAGCAAGGCAAGACGGCTCCGGATCGGCTGGCCATGTATCAGAAGAGAAAGGGGGTTCGGTCTTCAGAGGAGGTCAACCGGTGGGTTCAAGCGGTTCGGGCCGGCGTTGAGCGACTGGAGAGGATCGGTTATCAATTATGGAAAGCTACAGCGACGCTTCGCCGAGGGGAGCATGCTGGGAAAATTCCAGTGGAAGTAGTCCGGGAAGCAATGAACCAGATTCAGGTCCTAGCTGATTTGGTGAACTGGCCCCATCTCCAGAAGCAAGTTCAGGTTTTCCTGGATGAAACAGTGCCTCTCGCCGGGGAGGTAACTTCACAAGAGTGCTACGCCCTTCTTAATGACCTGCGTGATCAGGCGCTGGAGATAAATATGTATCTCCTCTTGGAGAAAGTCGGCCCTGAGGTGCTTCAGCTTCTCTATTACGATGCGTCCCGAACGGTTTTGAGCGAGAAGATTCGCCTCCTCCAGGGGAAATTGGATCAGGCGACTTCACTTGAAACCTTGAGGGAAGTAGGTTTGGAAATCACGGCGGCAGTGGCGATAACCCTTGCGATTGAGATCGGAGGGAAGATGAGCGAGTTGGTGGTGGAGACTGCCCAGGGGGTTGGCGGAGTGAAGGTAACAAACTCCTCTCTGGCAGTCGGCCTTCTGTGTTTGGACGAACGAATGGAACCCCAACGCTTCATTCCAGGAGGTGGGAATCAGACCGAGAGCGGCTTGCTGGTGGGACATTTCCCGCTCCAGGCTGTTCGGCATTGGGCCCAGGGGCATCGCGTTGCTGTTCTGGTCTACCCGACGTTCAGCGGAAAGCCGAATCTGGATCAGGTTGATTTGTTTCTTAAAGATGGAGCGCTGTTGCGCAAATCCCTTGGCTCCGGTACCGAGATCTGGCTGGGGATGGCCCGGGTGGACGGGAGTTTGGCTGTCTATCGGCCATTGGTTTCACTGGAGGATCCAGTTGCTTGGAGTCAGCTTTACCGGTTCGCTTGGAGACGGCTCAATGGATTCGACCAATTTGCATCGGTTCTCTTTAACCGAATGGAGACTCCTCCAGAGTCTCCCACCGTGTTGGGACGCGCGGTCTTATCTGACCAACAGCGCGGGAGGCAGAATGCCCAGTGGGTTCGGGGCTTAGCCGCTGAGCCATTTTGTACGATAGAAAGAACCTCTCTCCGGAGGGGTTCTTTCTTTTTGGGCGGGGTCATGGGGCAGGCATACTCGATCTCAGCGTTAGGGTAATCGAGTTCGATGCGCTTGACGAAGGAGCGGATAAAACCCTTCTGCCCCAT
>JACQCH010000042.1 GCA_016201735.1 Candidatus Omnitrophota bacterium | reverse complement strand
TCGGCGAAGCCTGTCGGGCCGTGATGCAGGAGACCTTGCAGCGCACGATCACCTGGGCGATCGAACGGGCCACGTTGGATGGTTGGACAACTCCGCGAGTCTGTCATGTGCTCAACATAGCCTGAATTTGCAAAAGTCCAGATATAAGGTAGGAATCTCTGAAGGAGTACCATGGCTGGAAGCAACGGAACCGAGACTGAAGTAGATGCAAAGCCCCACAAGATGGAAAGCTTGCCTTTTATCCCCGTGTCGGACCTCCAGGCAAAGTTCCTGAGTGGGGCGGTTACCTTCATCTTCACGGCCTATCTCACCGTCGGTCTCCTGGCCCTGCTGAAGTGGCTCACTCGAATCCTCGGCTCGCCCCGCTTCTGAGACAGCGACTTAACCCCCCGTGCGCTTGTCCCAGCCACCCGCAGTCATCTCTACCCTTGCAATCTTTATAAACAGACCCTATACTACCCTAATGTGGATCGTATCGAGATGCTCAGGCGGTTTAAAGCACGGGAGCGCATCAGCTATGAGCGGCTGGCTCGGCTGGTGGATGTCAGCTTCATGTCCCTCTACCGCTGGATCAAGATGGGGATCCCACCTAGGAATCGAAGCACCATCCAGAAGGTGGACTACTTCAGCAAGCTCTCAGAGAATACGTCAATACGCCAGATAAAAAAGCCCCTTCATGGGGTTGCGGTCAGACAAGGTAAGCAGAGGATAAAAGGTCGGCGAGAAGCCGGCCTTCTTGCTTTCAGCGGACAGGAAGGAGGCCGACAGCATGGTGCTCTTTGACGAGGTTAAGGAGATTCTGGCAGGCCAGGTTTCGATCAAGCCCCAGCTGATAAAGCCGGAGTCAAAGCTTACGGAAGATTTAGGAGCCGATTCCATGGATGCGCTGGAAATCGTGCATTCATTGGAAGAAAGGTTTGGGATCGATATAAAGGACGAGGAGGCGGCAAAGATTACAACGGTCTCCGAAGCCGTCGTTTTGGTCGAACAGAAGCTCCAGGAAAAGACCGCCGCGTAGGGATGGAAACCTATAAGCTCCTTGTCAACGGGCGGGACATCGATACGGGTTGCTACGAATACTTCCCCTATGCGGATAAAACGGTTACCGACCTCCACGAGACGCTTCGCATCCTCCGCGAACTCCACGCGGGCCGCATTCCATCTCGCTCGGATGAGTTTGTATTCGCCCGATACTGCGTAGGCAAAGAGGATACCAACCAGGAGGCCATCTCAGCAGCCTACGAGGCCTACAAGCGCTTCCGCCATTTTCCTCCTTCGCGCCGACTCAAGATCATGAACGAAGTTCATCGTCTGCTCCTCGCCCATAAGGAGGAGCTGATCAACCTGATGGTGATAGAAGGACATCCTCGGAGACTCTCGGAGTGGGAATTCATTGGGATGGAGGCCGTCTTTCAGGCGGAGACGATGAGCTTTTATAAGTCTGAACTTGTGAGAAATGTCGGCGACGAGAACGGAGAGCTGAGGTACTGCGTGAGGAAGGCGGACGGCGTTATCTGTGTAAGCCCCCCCAAAAATGCCCCTGCCAGCAACTCTATCATCGGAGCCCATGCCCTGCTCGGCGGCAACACCATCATCGTCAAACCCCCCCTCCATGCCCCCCTCTCGACCATTTTCCTCTGGAGGGACATCATCCATGAGGCGGCGAGGCGTCATGGAGCACCGGATGGGACGATCAATATCATTCTTGGCAATTCGAAGGTGATTACGGACGAATGGCTATCGAGTCCCTACATCAGCGATCTGTTGTTCTTCGGGGACAGCCATCAGGGACTGGACATCGGACTTCGCGCCTTTCAGGCAGGCAAGAAACCCATCCTGGAACTCTCGGGAAACGACATGCTGATAGTATGGAAAGATGCAGACCTCGAGGGAGCCGTCTCCTCCCTTCTAGACGGATTCCTTGGCTCGACGCAGATCTGCATGGTCCCAAAGAAGGGGCTTATCCACGAAGATGTCTACGAAGAATTTGAGAGCAGGTTTGTAAAAAGGGCCGGTTCTCTAACAGTAGGGCTCCCCTCCAACCCCGACACCTGTCTAACCCCTGTGGCCAAGATCCCTGAATTCTGTGAGGCACTGGAAGATGCCCGTCGGAAGGGAGCCGTCCTGTTGTGCGGAGGGGAGCGGGTCAATCACCGAGGAGAGCCGGATGAGAAGGGTACGTTTATTACACCGGCGGTTCTCCGAATCCGGGATATCGACCAGGCGAGGTCGATGAAGTGCGTTCAGGAGGAGAACTTCTTCCCGCTGTTGCCCCTGATTCGCGTCTCCGCCCCTGCTGTTCCTGGCGAATCCAAGGACGAAGTGATCTTCTCAAGGATGGTTGACTTGGTTAATTCCAACCCTTATGGTCTTCGGGTCTCGGCTTGGGTTCGTTCGAGGCCCACCATCTATAAGTTCGTCAAGCAGATTCAGACCGGAGGATTGCTCCGGATTAACGCCCGACACGTAGGTTTCTCGGGCTGTCTTTCCTCCCACGGTGGGACGGGGCGAACGGGAGGTCCCTATGGCGAAATGAATTACGTCTGGCAAAAAACCACCCACCTCCAGGGAATTACCGTCGCCGGGCTGACTTAGCCTGCCCCCCATGAATCCCTACGCCATCCCGCCGCTCCTCAGCACGATTCTGATCGGCTGGATGGGCCTTTTTGTCTATATCCGCAATAGGAAGTCCAAGCTCAATATTACGTTCAGCCTGTTTTGTTTGAGTCTCGTCGTCTGGCTCGCAGGATTCACCGGCGTATACGCAAGTCGGGATGAAGTCTCGGCGCTTTGGTGGGGCCGGACAGGATTTATGGGAGTGAGTCTCATCCCCCCCACCATGTACCACTTCGTAATCACCTTCCTGCGGATGCAGCAACGCCGGCTTCTCACCGTTCTGTATCTCTCGAGCGTTGCCGGCCTGGCGATCAGCAGAACGAACCTGGTTTACAAAGGCATCTGGACCGGGTTCTGGGGTTACTATCCGATCGCAGGCCCCTTATACCCGATCTTCCCGCTTACCTTCTCCTGTTGTTTCGTTGGGGGTGTCGTGCTTTTGTTCCTGGCGTTGCGTAAAGAGTCCGAGCCGTTGCGCCGCCAGCAAATCAAGTACGTCATGGTTGCTTTTGCCTGCGGGACCCCAGGTCTCGTTGACTATATCGTGAAGTACCAAGTGCATGTCTATCCCTTTGGTTATATCACTGCTCTCGCCCTTATTTCCTGGATCGCGTACGCCATCGCTCGGCACCGCCTCATGGATGTCAACCTGGCCCTCATGCGGACAGCAGTCTTCATTGCGGTCTATACCTTCGCACTTGGCCTGCCACTTTTTCTCGCCGTCTCATGGAGACCCCAGTTGGAGCAACTCTTTGGGATCAACTGGTGGATTTGGCTGTGGGTCGTCTGCGCCCTGTTAGCCACTGCCGCCCATTATGCCAACCAGTATTTCCAGCGCCGGACTGAAGCGAGGATTTTGGCCAAGCAGCGAGAATACCAGGACTTCCTGGTCATGGCGGCCGCGGGGATGTTGCGTATCCTCGATCTCCCCCAACTGCTTAAACTGATCGTCCGCATCGTCACCTCGCGTGTGAAACTGACCTATGCCGCCCTGTATCTTCAAGAAGATGGTGAAGAACCCAAAGGGCCGTATCTGTTGAAAGTAGCCCACGGAAGGCACTCTGAGCTTCCATCGAGTGTTGAAACCAACGACCCTTTCATCCATTATCTCAGCGTGGATCAGCTCTCAATCGTCTCAGATGAAGTGCGAAGGCTCGTTCGAGAGGGCAAAGAAGCCCGCCTCGTTTCCGTAAGCAGACGGCTATCCTCTCTCAAGGCAGCCGTGGCAGTTCCCAGTTTCCTCAAGAATCGCCTCATTGGATTTCTGATCTTGGGGGAGAAGCTTTCCGGGCAGGTGTTTACCAACGATGATTTGCGGGTCTTCGATAACCTGGCCCACCAAACCGCCATCGCCATTCAGAATGCCCGCTTCCATCGGAAAGGTGTGAACCTGGGCAAACTGGAGGCCGCCGATGAGCAGCTCTCTGCCATAGGCCACGAGATGGGGAACGTCCTGCACATCGGGGTGGTTCAGGTGGGGGTCCTCTGTTCCAATCTCGAAGGTTCCCTTGCGGTGCCTCCGAAGGAGAAGCTGGTAGAAAACCTGAGACGTGTCGAAAAAACCCTCCTCCGGGGACACGACGTGATCGACGACCTGAAGGAGTATCGAAAAACCTCTGACCAGCCGGGAATCCACGCCTTCCCGCTGGCCCAGTTCATCGAGG
>JACQCH010000041.1 GCA_016201735.1 Candidatus Omnitrophota bacterium | reverse complement strand
GGCCGAGACGGGATCCTTTGGCTTGTGGGGCATCCGCAGCGCACCTCCAGGGCGCAGTTATGTCCTGTTGGGGGGAGCCCCGCGGGTCTTCAGTATACCAATTCATGATTTGTGCTCGACGGTTAAGTTGATCGCCATGAGTTCTAAGGTCACAATTTGTGATCTTAGAGATTTGAATTAGTAGATTTATGTCTACTATATCGATAATACTCGCCTGGAGAAAATGTGTCAACGAAATTTTTCAGAAAAATATAGGAGATGTTACGCGAAGAGGAGGAAGGAATCGACCAGGTCGCCGGAGCGCTTGAAGCGCAGATGGAGGACCACGACCGCCCCAGGATTGAGAAGGCCTTTGTCCTCCAGGTACTTTAATAAAGCAGGGGTCACCGAACCAACCGTATTCTCGTTGACTTGGAGAAGCGCTTGTTTGGCGGTAATCCGGGTTGATTCAATTCCAATGACAATGGCCGCCTCCTTCGCTTCCCCAGGTTTCTTCAAGATGGTGATCCCCGCTTTCTCCAAGGTTGTGATCAGTTTATCCCGGTCAGGAACCCTTTCATCAACATAGATGGATTTCCCGAATGTCTCCGGAGCCGCCGGCAGATCGGAGAGCGACGGGGTCCACAGTTCCCCTTTATACCCGGCCTCCTGAAACATCGGCTGAAGCCCTTCGAAGTAGCCCGCCAGGTTACCGCTATCCACACCGGTTTCAGCAAGGGTTTTAATGGCTTCAAACAGATCCCGCCTCGAAAGGGAATCCCCCAACACCACCCTGGCCTCCTCCATCCCGGCGGAAGCAGGCCTAACAAACTTCCCCAAAAAGTTGGACGACCATTCTCCCGAAACAGGCGGGTCATAGTACCCCTGTGTTCGTATATCCCGAATTAAAGAACTCAAATTATCGGCCGCCGAAAGAAGCTCCTTTCTTTCAAAAGGCTCCGGTGCGGTTAGAATCCCCTGTGCGGGCGCCGTCATGTCCAACGCTGTCGCCAGAACGGCAGCACCAACCATTGCGACGTTTATCTTTATGGCTATATTTTGACGTTTCGAAGAGAGCACCTCATCCGACCAGCCCTCCGGAATGGCGCGATCCCTGCCGGTGAACGTTCGAATAACGGTTCCAATCGCATGTCCAAGCTGTTCGGCAGAAGGCAATGAGTCCACTTCTATTGTTGGGAAAATAGACCGGGCGTTTCTCTTCACGTCGAAGACTTCCGCAAGCCGACGCGCCAGATGGCCGACTGCGTTCGGATTGTTCCAAGAATAGGGACCGGGGAATGCCGCCAGAGCCAAAATAGCCAGAAACTCGTGATGTTGATCAGGAATTATTTGTTCGAGAGCCATTACATCTCCCGCCTCGGCGGCTTCCCTACAAATATCCATCTTTTCCGAAAGCTTCTTCTCCTCCATCCCAGCGGAAGTGATGCTCTGATTATAGAGTTTGAGCGTGGCTTCCATCACCGCAGCCAGATTAGCGGGAAGCGGCCTAGTCTGAGAAGGGTCCCAACTCAATCTCCCGGTCAGATCATTCACGGCCAATGTGACCAGCATTCCCTTGAGAGCAGCCCTCAAGTTCGTTGTCAGATTGGTCAGCTCCCCTTGGTCATTCAAACCGCCGTACAAATGCACCAAGTTCGGAACCACCGCGTTTAACAGCGCCTGGTTGCGAGTCTTCCGAGCAGCCCGCACTATTGGAGCCGCCACTTCATCAATCCGAGCAACGTTCCCCCATGCCACTTCCTCCAGCCCGGCGGTCTTGGATACAATCCAATCACCTTGATCTGAAATAACTACCCTAATCCATCCTTTGTCTGCGGCCATCTTCATTTCGACAACTCCGGGCTGTGTCCCAACCCGGGTTTTATGGGATGCTTCTCTTGGTTCTATCCTGAAACTGGAAATTCCACCTGCTGCTCCAATAGCTTCTAATAATAAACTCTTTTGATCATCTTCAAAGGTAGCGGCAAACCGTGCTCGGATCTCTATGGGATTCCCCAAAGGTGGAAAATTTAGGAACCTGCCGTCATTTGGATCGAGCAACAATAAACCTGAATCCGAATCGTAGGCTAACAGCCACAAAGGATTCATCTGCCCACTTGTTAATGGAATTAAGGAGCCAAGCCCCAATGACTCTCCAGAGTCGTAAAGTATTTCACCTGTTGATGAAGTTACCCTTCGGACAAACGTATTTTCATCGAGCTCAAGCCTAAAAATTCCACCCGCATTGACCTGCTTGGTTAATTGTCGTACATACGTTGGGAATCTACCCTCCTCCATCCCGGCGGCGGAGATACCTGGCATCGGCCGAATAACGGCAATCCGCTCATCAATGAGATTTAACAAATTCGCCTTCTGATGACCATCCAGCTTCCCATACGTCTGA
Source organism: Candidatus Omnitrophota bacterium (assembly GCA_016201735.1). Taxonomy (GTDB): domain Bacteria; phylum Omnitrophota; class Gorgyraeia; order 1-14-0-20-64-10; family 1-14-0-20-64-10; genus JACQCH01. The sequence goes on along the minus strand of JACQCH010000041.1, from coordinate 8,304 downwards.
ATAACCTCCGTCTCCAGCGCCTTTAGCTCATCCCAACTCTTAGCCGCGTGAATCCTTGCCCTGAATTGAGAGACCACATCCCGTTGAATTGCACCGGGAGTCGGGCGAAAAATTTGAGCCCGCTCATCGAGCAGTCTGATCAAATCAGCTTTTTGGACAGCGCTTAAGAGAGTCTTATTTGCCTTCCTCACCTCTTCATCTAACGCAACGAGTTCATCCCATGTTTTGGCCGCGTGAATTCGAGTCCTGAATTGAGTTACCGCCTCCTCCAGCCCGGCGGGGGAGGAGACTTCATACTGGTCTTCTATCCGTCGAATCCGTACCGTGTCGCGTGATCCTGCGACTTTCTTGACCTCCAACTCCAGCTGGGATCGGGAGGAAGCAAAGGTATCGCTGAAATGAACCGACCAGGAATAAGGAACCGCATAGTATCCAGAATCCAATTTACTGGAGAATCCTTGGTTGGTGGTGGGTGCCAACATTTTAAAATTCACTTGCTTCGGTTTCTCAGAAACCCGGTTGGTTCCCATTTCATACCGGTAGCTAATTGCCGCCGCTTCCAGTACGTTTATAACTTCTTGAATGGTTTTTTCCTCCATCCCGGCGGCGGGATTTGGTTGACCATTCGTAAGAGCGTCTTCCAGGCCGGCGCGGGTCGGTTGGGCGTCGACGCCTTCCTGACGCAAAGCGAGGGCGGGATTGGGCAGGGTTAAACTCAGGCTTAGTAAAATGGCTAAGATTCTGGGATTAAAAAAATCTTTCCGGCTCATGAAATTTCCTTCATGCCAATAAATATACCCGCCCGACGACATCCTGTCAATGGATTTCATAGAATAACTCATAACTCATTTAAATATATATCCTTATATTATCAGAATCTATTTCATTACTAACAGAAAAAACACCTTCTTGAATGAGAATATCAAGCTTCTGTTTCTTCAACATGGACTTCAAACTTGGCGCCGCCGCGGGTGACAACGGTGGAAGTAGGGGTCCTGATCTTGAAGGAGGAATCCCCGGGCAGTTCCTCTGCCTGGACCAGGATTTTTCCAACGGCAAGCTCCAACAGGGTGAGCCGGTCGCCCGATCGGGGATCTCTTGCTAAGGTATGGATCCGGAAGAAGCTCTTCTCCCTTAATTCCAGACGGGCGACCTTCCCCCGATCCAGCAGGATCTGAGCAGATCCCTCTTTGCCTGTCCGAATTTGATCGTGCGCTTTTAAGATCACCCCCTGAGAGGCCGGCCGCCAATCCCCACCTTGAGATCTGACGAAAACTTCACCCCGCAAATCCGAGATCCTCCCGGTGCGCCCTTCCTCCTCGAACCGGCTCGGGGCCTGGAAACCTGCGACAAACTCCGAATTCTCCATGAGCTCGGGAGCAAGATATTTCATTTGCGCCGCTTCACCCGCTTCCAGAATCGCCATGCTTCCCCTGCGATCGATGACCGTGACGGTTCCTTTAAGAACCTTCACTCGGGTCCGAAGTTTCTTGGCGTACTTTTCATCAAAGAAGAACCAGAAGGTCAGGCCGGACTCATCGACCTGGCGGAACCGCTGGGCGCTTGTCTTTAGGGAATTCCTGAAGGCAGGCCGGTCCCAAATAAAACTCAAATCCTGTCCGCCCCTCACCTCCGGGCTGAAAACGGGGAACGGGACGACAATCTCTCCCCCGATTCCGGGAAGCCCGATCCCTTTATCTCCGACCTCCGGAAGCGGTATCACCGGAATAGGACTGAAGGACCAATTCGTATTTCCACCCAAATCCAGAGAGCCGAACCCAGCAGTGATGGGAATCGCGTTGATGTTGTTCGAATCCATCACACTCACGTAGGAGATATCCCGAATCCCCTGGGGATTAATCATCCACTGGATCCCGTCTGAACTGGAACGCAGCAAGAGGAGCTCCCCTGAAGTCCCCCGGAGGGTCAGGGGACCTTGAATGGTCTGTATCTGGCCCGCTTCGAAAGTCAAGGGGGCGGCCGCCGTAACGGTCTTCGAAAGAGCATAGAAGGTGGTGGACCCGGTGATGGTTTGGCTGCCACCATCCAAGAGGACCGTCCCTCCGTTGGCATCAAAGATGCCGCCTGTCCGGATAAAATCCCCTGAAACAGCCATGGTGCCGGAAGGAGCGGTCACTGCGCCTCCCGTCTGTGTAAAGGTCCCATTGATATCAACCCTCTGCCCGCTCGCGTCAAAGATCCCGGCCGAGTTCGTGAACGTCCCGCCCACCACCAGCCCGTTGTTGATCAACTGGAGCGTCCCCACCCCGGAATGCTCCACCCTATTGAAAACCAACCCCCCGCTGTCCAATCGCTGCACCCCCGCCCCATCAAAGTTCACCACCCCAGATCCAGGCGTGAATACCCCACCCGTCATCAGCCAGTCCCCGCTCACCGTGAACGCCCCAGCAGGAGCCACCAACTCCCCGCCGGTCATCCGCATCTCCCCGTTCACATCCACCAACCCGCTGGAGCCCACGAACCGCCCACCCGAGATCGTCAGCCCGCCCAGAGTCGCGTTCTGCCCGCTCGCATCAAAGATCCGGGAACGGACGGTCAACGTACCCGCGACCGTCAGAGGAGCCCCAATCATAAAAGTGGCCTGATTGGCATTCGTATCGTTAATCACCAAATTGTAATAATCGACGGCTCCAAAATCCTTCAGAGTAATGACCTCGATGAGGCCGCGTCCCACATACTCCCAGGTTCCCGAATCGGTATCTTGGGCCGGAAGAACCACTGTTTCCGCCCCCTGGAGACGGAGCGTGCCGTTGTTGGAGAAGATAGAGCCGGCCCCATTCAGAGACAGGTCGTTCCCATTCAGGAACAAGACCCCTTGGACAATCGTGAGATCCTGACCGGAAGCATCCATCACCAGTCCGGAAGCCAGATCCACCTGTCCGCTGGGCTTGTTCACCGAAACGTCCAGATCCAAAAGATCGGCGGCACCGGTCAGATCGAACCTCTGCGTCCCGGAACCTGTAAAAGCCAACGTGGCCGTTCCGTTGTAAGCGGCCGGACCCGCTCCGACGGTCACATCCCCCTGGGCAGCCAGGGTGCCGCCGTTCAAGGTCATCGTCCCGGTGCTCGAATTATCCAAAGTGAGGGTGCCCGCAGCCGTCAACGTGGTCCCAGGAGAGAGGGTGATCGTCCGGGCCAAAGGACTGTTACTGTCAAAAATGACGTTGCTCAAGGAGTGAGAGCCGGTGATTGTATTCCCGTTAGGAACAAACACCAGGGTGCTGGTTCCCGCGTCCAGCGTGCCGGCGGTGTAGGTCCAGTCCTGATCGGTCCGGATCGTTCCGGACAGGGTCAAGATCCCTGAGGCCTTATTGATATTCACATCGGGAAGGGAGCCGGCCGTGGGAGTCGCGAACCCGGTGAAGGTCTGATTCCCCGCTCCATCGATGACCAGTCCCCCCGTGCCGCCCAAGAAGGTGGGGGATTGGCTGATGTTTCCACGGACGGCAATCGTTCCGGTCGAGGGAACGATTCCCTGGTTGATCGCTCCATCGGTTAAGGTGAGCGTTCCGTTCACAACGAGGGTATCGTTATTGGCGACGGTCAGGGCTCCCCCAGCGGAAGAACGCACGATAAGGTCATTAAAAGTTTCGGAGACCGGCACGTCGATCGTGGTCGAAGTTCCGTCGAAGATAACCGTTCCCGAGTTGTTCAGGAAGGTTCCGCCGGCGGTATGCGTCCAGTTTCCGGATACAAAGAATGTTCCGGAAGGAGCACTGAGGGCCCCTCCGGAAAGGGTGAGGTTGCCATTGAGATCCAGATCCCCGGCTCCTCCCGCAAAGGTCCCGCTGGTTACCGTCAGCCCGCCGTTGAACGTCTGGAGACCTGTGGAGGCCTGATAATCTCCCCCGGCGACCGTGACCAAGCCAGCCACGGTGACGGGGTTTCCGTTGGCATTGAATGTCCCGGAGTTAACCTGGAATCCACCCGCGACGGTCAGAGGAGCTCCCGCTGTGAAGGTCGCCCGATTGACATTCGTGTCATTGATCACCAGATCGTAATAGTCCGCCCCGCTCCCAAAGTCCTTGATCGTCAGATTCTCCTGAACATTCCGGCCCTGATAGATCCAAGCCCCGGAGTTGGTATCGTTGGCCGCCAGAGTCACTGTCTCGTTGCCCTGCAGCTGGAACGTCCCGTTATTCGACAAGGTCCCGATCGTGACATCGTTCCCGGCCAAACTCAACGTGTCATCCAGTCCGATCGTCAAGGTGCTGAAGGTGACCGGTCCCCCCAACTGGACCGTCTTGGCGGCGCCGTCTACCACCGCGACTCCCAGATCCTGATTATTCCCAACCAGACTGGAGGTGCCCGCCCCGTCAAACGTCCAGATCCCACTTCCCTTCAACACCTGGCCCAACCCGCTGATCGCCACGTTCCCCGCCGTGTTGACATTCGGATTATTCACGGACAAATCCAAAATCCCATCGGTGATCGTCAACGCTCCATCCACATCCAAATCTCCGGCAACCACCGTCTTGCCGCCCGTCACCGCGAGATTGTAGAAAACCAGCGTCCCACCGGTTCCCTGCGTATCCAAACTTAAGTCTCCTCCCAGAGCAAGCGTCGCGCCGTTGGTGGTCATATCCACATTGCCGGAAACGTAATTCCACGTCCCACCCTCCATCCGGACCGTGCCGGTAAAGGTCAGGGTGCCTCCGGATTTGTTAATCACTAAGGTCGATGGAAGATCCCCGGCGTTGAGCGTGGCGTTCCCTTGGAACGTCTGATTCCCACTCCCATCGATGACCAAGGTTCCCGTTCCTCCGTCAAAGGTGGAGGCTTGGAACAAATTCCCGCGAGCCGCTACCGTCCCGGCCGCCGGAACGATACCCTGATCGATCGCCCCCTCCGTCAGAGTGAGATTCCCTAATACGAGGAGAGTGTCCCCATCCGCCACCGTCTTGGCTGCCCCGGCAACATCCGCGGCGAAGGTCAGGTTATTGAAGGTTTCGCTGGAGAGCACATCGATCACCGCGACGGATCCATCGAAGACCACGGTTCCGGAATTGTGGATGAACGTCCCGCCGGTATGGGTCCAGTTCCCGGCGACAGAGAGCGTGGTCGAAGGGGCCGTGAAGGTTCCCGAAGAAAGAATCAGGTCCCCGTCCACATTGATGCTGCTGGTCGAGCCGTCGAAGGTGCCGGCGGTGTTGCTCAGGGTCCCTGCCATCGTAAGGGGATTGTTCACCAACCGGAGAGTTCCCGTCCCGGAATGAAGGATGTTATAGAAAGCGGCGTTCCCGGAGTCGAGGGTCTGGAGGCCGGATCCATCGAAGGTGACGGTGTTGGAGCCCGGATCGAAAGTTCCGCCCGTCTTGGACCAGCTTCCGGAAACCGTCAGGGCTCCGGAGGGAGCGATGAAGGCCCCGCCCGAGAGGGAGAAGGAACCGTTCAAGTCGATCGCTCCCGTATCCCCGGCAAAGGTTCCCGCTTGAATGGTTAAGGATCCGTCAAAGGTCGTTGTGCCTGAAGCGGGGCCGCTCACCGTCACCTGGGGGGCATTCAGGATCACCGCGGGAAGCTCACCACCGCCCGACAAGAGGATGGCGCGGGAAGAGCTGCCGGTGATCGCGAGCAGGCCGGTGCCGCCGTCAAAGGTGCCGGCATGCGCTATCCCTCCCTGCGCATCGATGGATCCGGCCGCGGGGATCACCGCCTGGTTGATGTTCCCATCCGTCAGCGTCAGGAGGCCCGTCACGATCAGGGTGTCGTTGTCTGCGATCGTATAATTCGCGTTGGCAACGGTGGGGGAAAGGGTCAGGTTGTAAAACGTCTCGGTCCCCAACACATCGATCGTGATCGATCCCCCATCGAAGACGACGGTGCTGGTGTTCTCGTTGAAGGTCCCTCCCGAAACGGTGAAGTTCCCGCCGACGGCAATGACGTTCGATCCGGCGTTGAACGTCCCACCGGACAGGAGGAGGTTCCCGTCAAAATCAGCGCTCTGAATGCCCGCGTCAAAAATCCCGCTTGTCAGGGCAAAGGCGCCGGCGACCTTTAAGGGGCTGCCCAGAGTGAAGGTGGCCGGGTTCGGATTCGTATCATTAATCGTCAGATTGAAATAATCGGTCGCCCCCCAGTCCTGGATCACCAGGGTCTCAGCGATATTGCGCCCCACATATTCCCAGGTGCCGGAATCGATATCATTTCCATTGGTCAAGGTAACCGTCTCGTTTCCTTGGAGCCGCACGGTGGTGTTGTTGATCAGCGTGGCCGCCGCCAAGTTAAATCCGGCTAGAAAGATCGCGCCGTTGTTCAGCCGCAAGGTGGCTACGGTGGTCAGGTTCGCGGGGAAAGAGAAGAGGGTCGAAGCCCCCCCATCGATCGTCAGATTGGAATAATTGAAGTTCTTCAGCGTATAAGAGGCCCCCGTCCCGTAGTAAATCACCGTGCTGCCGGGCTGAAGCTGGGGGTTGCCGGAGTTGACGAGAACGGCTTCGCCCCCCTGGAGCCGGAGAATCCCTCCGCTCCTCACGATGAAGGTCCCTAAGGAGCCATTGACAGACAGGTTCTTCCCATTCAGATCAAAGGTCCCTGCAGTGATGTCGAGGTCCTGGCCGGCGGCGTTCATCGTCAGATCCGATGCAAGCGTCACCTGCCCCGCCGATTTGTTCACCGTGACATCCAGATCCAGCAGGTCGGCCGCGCCGGTCAAATCGAACGTCTGATTGGCCGATCCAACGAAAACCAGGAGGGTAGAGCCATCGTAGGCGGCCGGTCCGGCTCCGATCTTCACATTTCCCTGGACCGTAATTGTCCCCGTGTTAAGGGTCATCTTGCCGGTGCTTGAATTATCAATGGTCAGGTCTCCTTGGACGGCGAGGACGGTTCCGGAAGAAACGGTCAGGGTGGTGCTGGCTGCCGAATTGGAATCGATGATGACGTTGTTCAAACTGTGAGAGCCGCTGATCGTGTTCAAATTGGGAACAAAGACCACCGTGCTGGTTCCCGGGTTCAGCGTCCCCGCCGAATAGGTCCAATTCCGAGAGGTGCGGAACGTCCCTGAAAGCGTCAAGGTGCCGGAGGGCTTGTTGATATTTACATTCGGGATATCTCCGCTGGTCTGCGTAGCGTTGTCCGTGAAGGTCTGCGGGCCCGTTCCGTTGATCAGGAGCGTCGCCGAACCGGTGTAGCTGTTCGAGTCAGCCACGGTAATGTTTCCCTGCACAGCAAGAATGCCGGTATTGATGTTTGTCGCACCGGTACTGGAGTTATCAAAGGTCAGATCTTGAACGGTAAGGGTCGTTCCAGAAGCAACGGTCAGGGTGGTGCCGGCTGCCGAATTGGGATCGATGATGACGTTGTTCAAACTGTGAGAGCCGCTGATCGTGTTGGAATTGGGAACAAAGACCACCGTGCTGGTCCCCGGGTTCAGCGTGCCGGCGGTATAGGTCCAGTTCCCGTTGGTGCGAATGGTCCCGGCCAGCGTCAGCACACCGGATGCCTTGTTGATGGTCAGGTTAAGAAGAAGCCCTGCCGTCTGAGTAGCGGTTCCAGTGAATGTCTGGGCTCCGGTCCCATCGATGATCAAGCCGACCGTGCCCCCATCAAAGGTAGAAGCATGAGCCAGATCCCCTCGGGCTTCAAGGGTGCCGGCGTTGACGATGCCATTGGTCAACGTGAGGGTGCCCGTCACCACCAGCGTGTCCCCGGCAGCAATCGTCAGCGTATCCGCGTTGTTGCGTGAAGTTCCCGCGCACCGTCAAGACGCCGGTCGTACTCGTGAACGTCCCGGAGGAAAGCGTGAACCCGTTAATCGAAAGATTCGTCGTCCCCGCGTCCACTGTCCCGGAAGGCTTGTTGATGTTTAAACCAGCCGTCAACCCCCCGTTGCCCGTGATCGTCTGGTTCCCAGCAACCAGAAAGGAGATCGTCCCGTTCCCACCGTCCGCCGTGCCCGCCACACTCACATTCCCCTGCGCCTCGATCGTCCCAGGCCCGTTGATCAACCCGTTCGTGTGCGTCAAAAGCCCAGTCACCACCAGCGTGTCCCCAGAGGCAACGGTCAAGGTGTCTGAGTTGCCCGTCATGTTCACCGTGAAGTTATTGAATGTCTCGCTCCCGGCCACATCCCAAGTCCGGTTCCCGGACCCACCCACCACCACCGCCCCCCCATTGAGATTGAAGGTGCCACCCGCCGTGTGCGTGAAGTTCCCGCGCACCGTCAAGACGCCGGTCGTACTCGTGAACGTCCCGGAGGAAAGCGTGAACCCGTTAATCGAAAGATTCGTCGTCCCCGCGTCCACTGTCCCGGAAGGCTTGTTGATGTTTAAACCAGCCGTC
>JACQCH010000043.1 GCA_016201735.1 Candidatus Omnitrophota bacterium | reverse complement strand
CGGGCAGAGCGCAACTGTTGGAGGAGTTCTTGAATCTCCTGTCGGAGAGAGGGGTCTTTCTGTTCGAGCCGCAGGATCAGCTTGACCAGTTCCGACTTCGGCAACTTCCGGACTTCCTGACGCAGACTCAAAAGCACTCCCCTTCTGCTGGGGAGCGCTTTAAACTTATCTCAGGTGTGGAGAATTGACAAGAGGAAACTTCAAACGGCTAAACAGATACACTCTACGATACGATGGCGGAAACGATCAAGCAAAATCTTCTCAGAACGCTAAACTGATACTATTCAGAAGTATTCTTCGAGGAGATGACGGGTCCGGTCGAGCCACCCCAGCCAGGCCGACCCGGACGGTTTCGTCCCGGCGGGCAGGCGGCGCCGGAGGCCCCAGCGGAGAAGCCCGATCGCCGTCGTGTGGGAGGCACTTAAGGTGAATTTGGAATCCAGTTGGATCTCCCGGACATTGCCCAGACGGACCGGCATGTTGAGCTGTCCCTCCGCCATCTCCAGGAAACCCTCCAGCCGGGCCAAGGAACCGACCATGACGACCCCAGCGGCCGATTCCCGGAAATAAGGGGTCTCATCGAGGCAGCGCTTCAGGCGGGTGAGAAACTCCTTGGCTTTCAGGCCCACGGAATGGACCACCTGCCCCTGCGGGATTGTCCGAACCAGGGAGCCGGCCTTCACCCTAAGGGGAATATCCGCTTGTGGCGTTCGTCCTTCGACAAACTCAGGACGAACGGAGGGCTCCTCCAGAGTGCGGACCTGATCCAGAAGCTGGTCTCCCGCAACCCGGGGAAGTTTGAAAATACGGCTCAGGTTCTCCGCCAGTTGGTCCGTCCCCCAGGGAATCAGGAAGGTTTCCCGAACCTCTCCCTCGGTGAAAAGGAGCACCTCGGTCTGGAGATCCCCGATCCGGATCAAGGTGACTCCGATGTCCCGATCCAGATCGGACAGCACCGCCTCGGCCGTCGCTAGGCCCGGCAGGACCAGTCCCTCCACTTCAAGTCCCGCCCGGTTCAGAACCCGGGTCAGGTTCTGCGCGGCCAGGTTGAGCGCCGTCACCAGGTGAAGCTCAACGGTGAGCTTGGCCCCGGAGAGCCCGACCGGATCCTTGATGCCGGACTGCCCATCGACGGCGAAGCCCCGTTCGAACGCATGCAGGATCTGCCGGTCGTAATCCAGGGAAAGGGTGCGGCAGGTGGTCAACACACGATCCACATCGCGGCTGGAGATCCCGGTCGTCGGATCCGGGACCGGGATCGAGGCGGAAGCGTTGTAGCTTTTTATCTGGTTGCCGTGGAGGGTCGCCAGGACTTTCGGGGCCCGGAGGGAGAGGGACTGCTCGGCCTGGCGCATCAGCCGGGCAACGGCATCCACGCACTCGACCGGATCGCTTAAAACGCCCCGCTCAACGCCCCGGGCGGGGACCGACTCCACTCCCCGGACGATGAGCTGGTGGCGTTCATCCACCTCTCCGATGGCGACGGTAAAGTGGCGGCTGCCCAGCTCCAGGCCGGCGATCAGCTGCGGTCTCAAACGAGATTTCTCCTCACGGAGCCTGTCCTGAGCGAAGTCGAAGGGTTCGTCGAAATGACAATGGGGCTTTCCCGCCGCCGATAACCGGATCCCCGAAACGAAGGTCGATGTATTTCGCCTCATTCAGCAGTTCCGGTTTCTGCCCAAGCAGTTGAGCCAGGCGGGCCCAGCCCGGCTCAAGCCGATCACTGTTGAATCGGATCTCCAGACCGGAATCCAAAAACAGAAACAGGTCATCTCCCCGGCAACGGATGCTGTTGACCGGGTGGCCGGCAATGGACTGCTCCAGCCCCATCCCCTGCAGCAGCCGGCAGGCGCTTGAGAAACCGGACCGGGATCCATCCAGAAACAGAATCGGAAGGTGAGGCCACGGAGCCGCCTGGGGCGGCATCAAGGTTCTTCCCCCTTCGTCGACCGGGGCGTACCCGCCGGAAACCCGCACCTGCGCGATCGGCCGCTTAGGAACCATCACGGCCATCAGCCGGTTGGGCAGGATCCGGCGAACCGATTCGACCTCCGCCGTCGGGCGCTGCCGCTCCAGAACCTGGGCGACCGCCTTCAGATCCAAATAGAAGATCGGAGTCGGCGGATTCAACCTGCACCGTTCCACCGGGCGATTCATCTCGCTCGGCCAGACCAGATCGATTTCGGTCACGGAAAAATAATCGGAAGAGAGGACCGACTGAACCAGCCCCTGAACCACCAGCAGGGCGATCACTCCTGAAAGCAGGTTGATGCTCTTCATGGATCGGCCCCCGCCGTGACCGGCGGATGGAGAGCCGGCGCCAGCATCCGGCGGCACAATTCCGGGAAATCGATGCAGGCCGCCTTCGCCGCTTTCGGAAGCAAGCTTGTCGCCGTCATCCCGGGCACTGTGTTCAGTTCCAGCAGGACCGGTCCCCGGTTGGCGACCAGGATCAGATCGACCCGGGAGAAGGAGCGGCAGCCCAATGCTTCATGGGCGGCCCTGGCCAGCTCCTGGACCTGTCGGGTCAACTCCCCCGGCAGCGGAGCGGGGACAAGATACTCTGTCATGCCGGGCGTGTACTTGGCGATGAAATCGTAGAAACGCCGTTTGGGAACGATCTGGATCACCGGCAGCGGCTCATCCTCCAGGATGCCGACGGTCAACTCCGGACCGGGGAGATATTCTTCGAGGAGAATCCGATCTCCGTAGCGGGAGGCCTCTTCCATCGCGCGGGGCAACTCGCCGGCGGAGTCCACGATGCTCATCCCGTAGGAGGAACCCTGGGCCGCCGGTTTCACGACGAGCGGAAAAGAAAACTCCTCGGCCCGGGCCGACGCGTTGATCGGGTCCGCGAGGACCGCTTTGGGAACGGGGAGTTTGGCGGCCAGCCACCGGAGACGGCAGGAGGCCTTGTCCATCGCGTAGCGGGAGGCCTCCACCGAAGAACCGGTGTACGGAATCTTTAAGTTCTCGAGAATCCCCTGAATGGTCCCATCCTCTCCGAACGGGCCGTGCAGGGCGATGAAGGCGCAGGTCAAGTCGGCTTTCCGCAATTCCTCCGGGATCCGGGCCACATTTTGCGGCAGTTCCACAAGGACCGCGGGAAATCCTTGGGAACCCAGGGCCTCATGAATTCCCTTCCCGCTGCGCAGGGAAATCTCCCGCTCCGCCGAGGGGCCGCCGCACAATACTCCAATCCGCCCGTTCATACGGGTGCCACCTGGACCTCCAGCTCCAACTCGACGCCGGAGATCCGGCGGACGCGGGACCGGGCTTCCTCAATCAAGCCGAACACATCCGCCGCCCGGGCCTGGCGGACGTTCATCATGAAATTCGCGTGAATGGAAGAGATCGCCGCCCCCCCGATCCGGAACCCTTTCAGGCCGGCCTGATCGATCAGCCGGCCGGCCGAATGGGCGGGAGGATTTTTGAAGATACAGCCGACGCTGGGAGCGGTCCAATCCTGGGTCTTCCGTTTGAACTCCCAGAGCCGCTTCACCCGCTGGGCTATTCTTTCCGGGGCATCCGGGGTCAACAAAAGTTCCGATTCCAGAACGATCCGGCCGGGGAGATCCGACGTCCGGTAGCCGAAACCGATCTCTTCGCGCGGGATCGTCCGGATCTGCCCGTCCAACTCCATCACCGTGACGGACCGGATCACATCGGAGATCGAGTGATTGTTCCCTTCGTCGTCGTGGGTCCCGGCGTTCATCCGCACCGCCCCGCCGAGGCGGCCGGGAACTCCGGCCAGGAATTCCAGGCCGCTTAATCCATCCTCTTTCGCCCGGCGGATCAGCCATTCCAGCGGAAGCCCCGCGCCGGCCCGGACCGCCCCATCATCGGTCCGATCAACCCCCTGGAAGCCGGGCGCCCCCAGATGGATCACCAGCCCCGGAATCCCCTCGTCCCGCACCAACAGGTTCGCCCCGCCGCTGACCAGAGTGACGGACAAGGCCGCCCCTTGAGCGATCTGGAGCAGCTGGCGCAGCTCCTGGGCATCCGCCGGCTCCACCCAAATCTGCGCCGGGCCGCCGATATGAAAGGTGGTGTGCAGCCGCATCGGCTCATCGAACCGGACCCGCCCCGGCGCGGCGGCGGCCAGGAATTCTTCTCTAAGATCGGAGGTTAATGAAATCATGACGAACGGCCTTCAGCATCTCCATCAATTTCCCCGCAAGCGCTCCTACGCTTCCAGCCCCTAAGAATAGAATCAAATCTCCGGACTTTGAGTCGGCGGCCAATCTTTCAAGCGCCTCCTCCGGAGACCGGAGGGAAACCAGAATCCGGCTTTCTCTCCGGACCGTCTCGACGAGCGCCTCGCTGGTCACGCCGGGAATCGGATTCTCTGAAGCGGCGTAGATCGGTAAAAGGATCAGTTCATCCGCCGACCGGAAACAGGAGCCGAACCGGCTCAGGAGATACCGGGTCCGGGTGTACCGGTGCGGTTGGAAGACACACCGGATCCGCCGGCCCGGCCAGCTCCGGGCCGCTTCCAGCGTCGAGAGGATCTCCGCCGGGTGATGGCCGTAATCCTCGACGACCAGGATCCCATTCATCTCTCCCTGAATTTGAAACCGCCGCTTGGCGCCGGAAAAATTCTCCAGCGCGGCCTGAGCGGTTTTAAAATCAATCTCCAGCGCATGGGCCAGCCCGATCACGGCAAGACTGTTCACCAGATTGTGGATCCCCGGCACCTTCAGCCGGACCGTCCCCATCGCCCGGCCCCCATGCACGGCCTGGTACCGGCTGCCGCCAACCGTCAATTGGATCTGGACCGCCGTGAACCCCGCCTCGGAGGAAAGCCCGTACGTGATCTTCCGCCGGCCGGAAACCGCCAGGATCCGGCTCAAAGGAACGTTGTCCTGGCATCCGATCAAGAACCCGTCCGGTTCCACCCGGCCGGCAAAACCGGCCGCCATTTCCATAATCTCGCCGGAGTTACGGAAGTAATCCAGATGCTCCTCATCCACGTTGGTCAAGATCCCGATCGATGGGTGCAGCCACAAAAGAGAGCCGTCCGACTCATCGGCTTCCAGCACCGCGTAACGCCCCTTCCCCGGCCGGGCGTTTCCTCCGAGCGACTCGACCTCGGCCCCCAACAGGACCGTGGGGTCCAGCCCGGCGGTCAAGAGCAGCTGCGCCGCCATCGCGGTCGTCGTGCTCTTGCCGTGGGCGCCGGTCACCGCGATCGTCCGGCGCCCGGCCAAAAGATGGGCGATCATCTGGCCCCGGTGCAGGACCGGGATCCCCTGATTCCGAGCGGCGATCAGTTCCGGATTTTCCGGAGAGATCGAGGAAGAATAGACGACCCGGTCGGCTCGAGCGACGTGCGAGGCCGAATGTCCGATCCAGACCCGCCCGCCGAGCGACCGGATCCCCCGAAGGATCGAATTATCCTGAAGATCGGAGCCGGAGACCGATTCCCCCCGGGCCAGCAGCAGCTGAGCGATCCCGCTCATCCCGATTCCCCCTATCCCAATCAGATGCGTCTTCACCGGACCACCTTCCGCACGAGGGAGCCGAGCCGCTCCGCCGCGGACCCGTCCGCCCGGCTCAAAAGCCCTTGCTTCATCCGGGCCAGCCGCTGCGGATCCCCGAAAAGGGCCGACACCTGACCCCAAAGCCGCCCCGGGCTCAACTGATTTTCCCCAACGACAACCGCCCCGCCGGCCGACTCCATCCAACCGGCATTGGCCCGCTGATGCCCACCGGCATGAGGATAAGGGATCAGGATCGCCGGCAGTCCCAGTTCCACCATCTCGGCGATCGCCGTGGCGCCGGCCCTGGAGACCGCCAGTGTCGCGGCGGCCAGGGCCAGCTCCATCTCCCGCAGGAACGGGAAAACCCGGGCCTCGATCCCCAACCGGCGATAGGTCTCTTCGATTTCGCCGAATTGTCCGGAGCCGGCCAGCCGGTCTGAACCGGCCAGGTGAATCACCTGAAACCGTCCCCGATCCTCCGCCAGAACCAGATCCCACATCTTCAAAACCGCCCGGTTGATCGCTCGAGATCCTTGAGATCCCCCCATGATGAGCAGGACCGGCCGGTGGGTGTCGAACCCGAAATGGGACCGGGCCTTCTCGAGAGAGATCCCTTTGAGGCCGGGCCGGACCGGATTCCCGGTCACCGCGAGCGCCGCCCCGCGGGGAAGGAACCGGGCCGTTTCAGAAAAGCTCAACGCCACCACGTTAGCCAAAGAAGCCATCCACCGGTTCGCCCGGCCGGGGACCAGGTTCTGCTCATGGATCACCGTCGGGATTCCCTGCAGGCGGGCCGCCGCCAACCCGACGGCGGATAAATAACCGCCGAATCCGACGACCACATCCGGATGAATCTGCCGCAGGAGAGTCCAGATCTGACGGGCGGCGCCCAGTTGATGAGCGATATAAAAGGGGGAAAACCAGCGCCACAACGGGGTCCAGATCTTCAAGTCCACCGTGATCCACTCCAGCGACGAGGCGCCGTCAGCCAAGGTTTTATCGACGGACCGGGCGGTGCTGAGCATCAGGCAGGAGCTGTCCCGCCGCAGAGTTTCCGCCAGGGTCATGGCTGGAATCAGATGGCCGCCGGACCCTCCCGCCACCAGCAGTGTCTTCATGCCGGCTCCTCTCTAAAGCCCACTATTCCCACCGTCATTTCGAACCCCACGAAACGGGGTGAGAAATCTGACGCGAAGCGTCATCTCGAACGAAGTGAGAGATCTCGCTTTTAAAGGCGAGATTTCTCGGCCTGACGGCCTCGAAATGACACCCGGAGGCATTTATGAGATGGCTTCTAGCAGATTTCATAAAACAGGTCTTTCAATCCCGGGTTGAGTTTCATAATTAAAGCCATCTTTTTGCTTCGCCGATAATCTTTGAGTTGTTTTTCCCTGAATATAGCTTCCTCGGGATCGCTGAACTGCTCAAAGTAGACCAGATGATTTGCATTGTATTTCTTTGTAAAACCTTCCGTGAGCTTCTCTTTGTGCTCATAAACTCGCCGTACCAAATCGTTGGTTACGCCAGTATAAAAGACAGTGTGTCGCTTATTGGACACGATATAGACGTAAAAAAACGAGATTTCTCCTCACTTCGTTCGTCGAAATGACAGCGGGCCCTCATCATCCACCCACCTGACGCGGCCGGGTGATGTTCAGCAGGATCGCGATCGACACCAGGTTGACCACCAACACGGTCCCTCCGTAGCTGATGAAAGGAAGCGGCAGACCCTTGGTCGGAATCGCCCCTGTGGTGACCCCGATATGAACGAGGGATTCCAGCGCCATCAGCATCGTGATCCCCAAACCGGAAAAGAGGCCGAACCCGTCCGGCGCCTGCAGGGATAGCCGGAACCCAGTCCAGATGAGCCACCCGACCAGCACGACGACGATTGTAGCACCAATAAACCCCACTTCTTCCCCGATCACGGAAAAAATAAAATCTGTGTGGGCCGCTGGAAGATAAAACAGTTTCTGTTTCGATTCTCCCAACCCCAGTCCCAGCCACCCCCCCGATCCCAGCGCGACCAGGGACTGGATGAGCTGGAACCCGGCCCCTTCCGGATCGGCCCAGGGATTCAAGTAGGCCAGGATCCGGCGGACCCGGTACGGCTTGGTCAAGATAAGCCCGATGACGAGCGGCACCGCGGACAACAAAAGAGGCAGAAGCACACGGCTCCGGACCCCGGCGATGAAAAAAAGCAGGAGAACCACCGAGGCCAAGGCGACGGAGGTCCCCAGATCCGGCTCCGCCAGGATCAGAACCAGCGCAAGCCCTAAGATCATCAGCGGAGGCAGGACCCCGTGAATAAAATTCTCCAACTGGCTGCGTTTGCGCGTCAAGACATCGGCCACGTACAAAATGACCGCGAGCTGAGCCACCTCGGAGGGCTGCACCCCCAGCGGGCCGATCCGGAACCAGCGGCTGGCGCCGGAAACCCGATGCCCCACCCCGGGGATAAGGACCATCACCAGCAGCAGCAGAGACACCCCCAGGAACGGCTTGATTCCCCGTCGGATCTGCTGCGGGTCCCGGCTTAAAACCCAGAGGGAAAGTAAAATCCCAACCGCCAGATAGAAAAGATGCCGCTTCAAAAAGAAGGCGGCATCCCCATAGGTCTCCCGGGCGTAAATGGCGCTGGTGGAATAGATCATCACGATTCCAATCATCACCAGAATCCCCGTCAGCAAAAGGAGCCGCCGCCTTAAACGCCGCATGCAATGCCCCTGACCGCTTCGGAAAATTTCTCTCCCCGTTCCTCAAAGTCACGGAACATATCGAAGCTGGTGCACATCGGGGAAAGAAGCACGCATTCCTGCTCCCTGGCCATCCCGTAGGCGATCGCCACCGCCTCCTCAAGGTCCCGCGCCTCTCTGACGGCCACCGCTCCCTGCAGGGCCGTGGCGATCCGATGGCCGTCTTCCCCGAACAGGACCGCGGCCCTGAGTTTCTTCGTCCAGGGCCGCAGCTTCCGGAAATCCGACCCTTTGTCCCGGCCCCCCGCAATCAGGATCACCTTGCCCCGCGCCGCCTGAATCGCTCTCAAGCCGGAGGCGACCGTCGTCGATTTTGAATCGTTCACAAAGGTAATCCCCCGAACCGTCGCCACCACCTGCTGGCGGTGAGGCAGCCCTTCAAAGGACTGAAGAACCGACCCGCTGATTTCCGGGGCGATCCCCAGAAGCCCGGCGATCAGTGAAGCGGCCAAGGCGTTCTCCTCGTGGTGCGCCCCCTGTTTTGGAAGCTGGGCCGGCCGGCAGATCGGGCCGGAAAGAGAAGGCAAGGTTAATTGAAGCTGATCGTTTAAGAGACAGCCCCCCTCGACCCGCTGGGTCCGGCTGAAGGCAGCCAGCCGCCCCTGGACGGTTGTCTTCAACCCGATCGATCCCGGATCGTCGGCGTTCAAAACCGCCCAGCTGTTCAACCTCTGATGGGCAAATAGCCGGGCCTTGGCCTTCTGATAATCGGTGAACGATCCGTGGCGGTCCAGATGGTTGTCGGTGACATTGAGCACGCATCCGATCTCGGCATGAAAAGCCAGGCTCGTTTCCAATTGAAAAGAGCTGACCTCCAGAATCACAATCGTCGAGCGGCCGATCCGGCCCAGCTCCCCGCAAAGAGGGTTTCCGATGTTGCCGCAGACCAGGGCATCCCTGCCAGCCGCCCGCAGGATCTCCCCCAACAAGGTGACCACCGTCGACTTGCCGTTGGAGCCGGTCACGGCGACGAGCCGTCCGGAACAGTACCAGCTCCCCAGTTCCATCTCACCGACCACCGGGATTCCGGCTTCCTTCGCCCATTGAACCGGCTTGGCCGTCATGGGCACGCCGGGGCTGACCACGAGAAGCCGGGATCCCTCGACGAACTCCCTGCTGTGTTTTCCGATTTCCACCTGAACGCCCGCTCCGGTGAGCGCATCGGCCGCCTCCCTTAAAGAAGGGCTGACCCCCACCTCCGTCACCCGGACGCTCGCTTCGATCTGAAGGAGCCACCGGGCCGCCGCCGCCCCGCTCTTGGCCAGCCCCACCACGGTCACCGGCGTGCCGGGACCGGGCCTCGAGACTCTCACCCCGCCCCTCCTTTGGTAAGGACGCCTTTCAGGCGTTCTAGAAATCTTTCACAAGATTTCTCTCTCTGGCACATCTTGCCAGCTATCCACACACTGCACTCGTGCCGATTGTGCCAGAGAGTCCAAAGGAGGGGCGGGGTCATCGCAGTTTCAATGTGCTCAAACTAAGCAGCGCCAAGACCGCCCCCAGAATCCAGAAACGGATCGTCACCTTCGACTCCGGCCAACCCTTCAACTGGAAATGATGATGAATCGGCGCCATCAGAAAAATCCGTCTGCCCGTCAGACGGAAGGAGGCCACCTGCAGGATCACGGAGAGGGCCTCCAACACAAAAATCCCGCCCACCAGAACCAGAAGCAGCTCCTTCTTGATCAAGACCGCCACCGACCCAATGGCCCCGCCCAAGGCCAGCGAACCGACATCCCCCATAAAGACAGTGGCCGGATGGGAGTTATACCAGAGGAAACCCATGCTGGCGCCGACCAGGGCCCCGCAGAAAACCGTCAGCTCCCCGGACCCCGGCACAAAAGGAATCCGCAAATAGCCGGCCAGCACCCGATGGCCGGAGAGATAAGTCATCACGGTCAGGCACAAGGCGATCATCGTCGTGCAGCCAATCGCCAGGCCGTCCAGCCCGTCGGCCAGGTTGACGGCGTTGGAGGTCCCCACCATCACCAGCACAATAAATGGGATCGTCAAAAGCCCCAAGTCCACGATCGGATTCTTGAAAAACGGGACCTCCAAGGTGGTCGGATAGGAGGGATCGGTCAACAGGATCCCGGCGAACAACAGCGCCGCCAGGCACTGCCAGAGAAGTTTTCTTCCGGCCGACAATCCCCGGGAATCTCCCGCCTTCAGTTTGGCGAAATCGTCGGCGAAACCGATCGCTCCCAACGCGGCCGTCAGGGCGACCGCCAGCATCACCTTTAAGTTCAACAGATCCGCCCACAGCAAGGTGGACCCGATCAGGGCAAGCAGGATAAGAAGCCCTCCCATCGTCGGGGTGCCGTCCTTGTGGCGGTGCAGATTGTACAGGTTCCCCACCTCCTGCTCCTGGCGGATCCGCTGGCCCACCTTTAAGGCGGTGAGCCACCGGATCATCGCCGGGGCCAAAATCAGGGTGAGCGCGAATGCCGTGACGCTCGCCATGGCGGCCCGGAAAGTGATGTACCGGAAAACGTTGAATCCGAACCACCATTCCTTTAACGGACTGAAGAGATAGTAGAGCATTTCAAAACATCCAGCACTTGTTCCATCCGCATCCCCCGGGACCCTTTGAGAAGGACCGCGTCGCCCGGCCGGATCTGGCCAGCGAGAAATTCCCCGGCCTCCTGCGCCGTGTCGAACGGGAACCCGGCCCGAGGGGACAAGCCGGCCTCCCACGCCGCCGAAAGAAGCCCTTTCGCGAGCCGCCCCACCGTGACTAGAAGATCGACCCCGGAGGCCGCCACCCACCGGCCGGCCTGCGCGTGAAGCGCCTCCGCCTGCTCCCCTAACTCCAGCATGTCCCCCATCACCAAGATCCGCCGCCCGGAACAATCCAAATCCCGAAACACCTCCAATGCCGCTTTCAGAGAAGTGGGATTGGCATTATAGCTGTCGTCAAGGATCTGACACCCGTTCCAAGTCAACGGGGCGAGTCTCCCAGCCATGGAAGGAACGGACTGCAAGCGGGCCGCCGCCGAAGATAAATCGATCCCCAGGGCATGCGCTACCGCCAAGGCAGCCAGGGCATTCATCCGGTTATGCCGTCCCGGCAGGGGCAACTCGAACTTTAACTGATCGGGCCTTACCTGCGCGGCCGGATCGGTCCCGAACCAGATCACCCGCTGAGATAATCGTTTCCCCGCCTCCCGCAGGAATGGGTCATCGGCGTTCAACACCATCGTCCCTTTAGGGTCCATCCCCTCCCACAATCCCCCTTTCTCCTTGAGGACCCCCCGCAAATCTCCGAAGGTCTCCAGATGGGCCGGCCCGATGTTGGTGATCACCCCGACGGTGGGCCGCGCCAATTCGGTCAGCCGCCGGATCTCCCCCCACCGGTTGGTCCCCAACTCCAGCACAGCCGCCCGGTGTTTCGGTTCAAGGCGCAGCAGCGTCAGCGGCACCCCGACTTGATTGTTCTGTGTTCCCGCCGCTGCCAAAATCTCCTGCTTCTCCGACAAAAGGTGAGCCGCCATTTCCTTGGTGGTCGTCTTTCCCGCCGAGCCGGTGATCGCGACGACCGGCAGATCAAACCGGTCCCGGTGAAAGCGGCTTAAATCCCCCAAGGCCCGGAGGGTATCCGGAACCTTCCAAACTCGGTACCCGGTACCAAGTACCCCTTTGGTACCGGGTACCGAGGGGACAGGTACCAAAGGGATGGGCCAGCGGCCCACGACCGCCCCGGCCGCGCCCCGAGCAAAGGCCTGCTCCAGGAAATCGTGCCCGTCAAAACGGGGACCTTGAATCGCGATGAACAGATTCCCCGGCTGGATCGTCCGGGAATCAATCGAGACACCGGATATTTCCTTAGAGGCGCCTGCGCGGACAAGCTCCCCGCCTGTTGCCGCGCCAATTTCCTCGAGGGAAAAGGCAGGCGAAAGAGTCATTTCGAGGCCGCAGGCCGAGAAATCTGACGCGAAGCGTCATCTCGAACGAAGCGAGAGATCTCGAGATCTCTCGCCACTCCGTGGCTCGAGATGACAGTACTCCTTAAGAGTTCGCGCGCCACCACCCGATCATCAAAAGGAAGAACCTGATTCCCCATGATCTGCCCGGTCTCATGGCCCTTGCCGGCGATCAGAACCAGCCAATTCTCATCGGCCGATTCCAGCGCGAGCCGGAGAGCTTCCCGCCGGTCCAGAACGATGCTACACGGCGTGGCCGTTCCATCAGTCCCTGCCGCCACCTCGTGAGCGATCTCAGCCGGATCTTCGGAGCGGGGGTTGTCGGAGGTGATGATCAACCGGTCGGAAAGTTCCACTCCCACACGGCCCATCCGGGGCCGTTTCGTCCGGTCCCGGTCCCCGCCGCATCCGAAAACCAGCAGGATCCGCCGCTGGGTAACCGCCCGCAGTTCTCGTAAGACGCAGCCCAGCGCCCCATCGGTGTGGGCGTAATCCACAAAGACCGGAAACGGCTGTCCCCCCTCAATCCGTTCAAGCCGGCCCGGCACTCCAGGAAATTCCCGAATCCCGTCGAGACACCGCCCAACAGGGACGCCCAGACTCCTCACCGCCCCCACCGCCGCCAGCAGATTTTGAAGGTTATGCCGTCCCACAAGGTTCCAGAAAACGGGGAAATCCCCGTCGGGCGTCCGGAGCTCACAGCGGGTCCCTTCGAGCGAACCTTGGATATTCTTCGCGGTGAGATCGGCCGGACTGTTTAACCCGAAAGTGACCACCGGTCCCGCCGCCGCCTCGGCGACTTTCTTCCACACCGGATCATCCTGGTTGATCACCGCGGTCCCTCTCTTCCCCAAATTTTCAAAAAGACGCAGTTTCACCCGCAGATATTTTTCCACCGTTTCATGGTAATCCAGATGCTCGGGGCTGAAATTGGTAAAGACCCCGCAGGCCCATTCCAGACCGGCCACCCGATCCTGGTCCAGCGCGTGGGAGGAAACTTCCATGGAACAGGCCTGCAGTCCCTCACGAACCATCTGCGAGAGCATCGACTGGAGCAGGGCCGCACCCGGTGTCGTGTTGCCGGAGGGGATTTCCAAACTTCCACCCCGGTAGCAGACGGTGCCCAGCAGGCCGCAGCGAATTCCCGCGGATTCCAAAAGATGCTGGATCAGCCAGGCCACGGTGGTCTTGCCGTTGGTGCCGGTCACCCCGACCAGCCGCAGTTTCCTCGATGGAGATCGAAGGAAGGTATGCATCAGTTTCCCGAATAGGGGCCGGGTCCGGGCCACCTTCAACCGGGCCACCCCCGTCGGCACCACCCCATCTTCCAGCAAAACAGCGATGGCCCCCTTTTCGACCGCCTGCGGAATAAAACGGTGTCCATCCACCTGGGTCCCCTTCACCGCCACGAAAAGAGTTCCCCGCCGCACAGCGCGGGAATCATCGGTGACGTGTGAGATTTCAACGTCCGGGATGGGAGACTGTGTCTTGACCCCGCTTTCCGCGAGAAGTCTCGGCAGGCGCCAAACCCCGTTACTGGATTTCATTCTGCGCCGTCTTCAACAATTCCCCCTGCCGGAGGTAGGCCAAGGTCTCAGTCGCCACCTGCTGAAAAACCGGGGCCGAGACCACACCGCCGGTATGCAGCGGCTGCGGTTCATCCACCGTCACCGCGATCGTCAAGACAGGATTTTCCGCCGGTACAAAACCGACGAACGAAGCCATGGTGCGGGAGATGGAGTAAACTCCTGAAGGCTCCACCTTCTGGGCCGTTCCAGTCTTTCCCGCGGCCCGAAAACCGTCCACGACG
Source organism: Candidatus Omnitrophota bacterium (assembly GCA_016201735.1). Classification (GTDB taxonomy): domain Bacteria; phylum Omnitrophota; class Gorgyraeia; order 1-14-0-20-64-10; family 1-14-0-20-64-10; genus JACQCH01. The sequence goes on along the minus strand of JACQCH010000043.1, from coordinate 3,668 downwards.
GCTAACTTCCCGGAACCGGTCTCGACAACCGCCGTGAGAATTTCTCTCATCTGCTGCACCGTCTCCGATGGAATCACGCGGCGAACCACGATCGGCTTGAACGCCTTCACGACGGCGCCGGAAGGATGCCGAATCTCTCTGACCACCCAGGGTTTCACCAGATATCCGCCGTTGGCAATCACTGAGATGGCCTGCGCCAACTGTATGGAGGTCACCGTCACCTCCTGGCCGATCGGGATGCAGGTGATGGATGGCCTGGACCATTGGCTGGGGGGCTTGACCTTTCCCCCAACCTCGCCCGGCAGCCCCACCCCGGTGGGAACCCCGAACCCAAAGGCCTGCATCCCCTCGTAAATAGGAGCCGGTCCCAACCGGAGGGCCACCTTGGTCGTCCCGATGTTGCTGGATTGGGCGATCACATCCCGGAAGGTCAGCCATCCGTGGGGGCGGTAATCATGGAGCAGGCGGCCCGCGACCTGGTAGGTCCCATTTTCGCAGTAGAAATTTTCCTCCGGACGGACGACCCCCTTGGTCAGAGCGACGGAAGCGGTCACGATCTTAAAAACCGATCCCGGCTCGAACGTGTCGGTGACCGCCCGGTTCCGTCGCACATCGGCCGAGGTCTGCTCATATTGATTGGCATCGAAGGTCGGCCGATTCGCCAGTGCCAGGATCTCACCGGTCATCGGATTCATGACGACGATGGAAGCCCCCTTGGCCCGCCATTTCTGAAACGCCTGATCCAGCGCCCGCTCCGCGATGAATTGGATGGCCGTGTCGATCGTCATCACCAGCTCCAGACCATCCCGCGGAGTCACCATCGGCCCCTCCCATGTCCCGACCGGCCGCCGGCGGGCATCCCGGGCCAGCCACCGCCAGCCCGGCTCTCCCTTTAAGATCCGATCGTAGGCCAGCTCCAATCCCTCGAGTCCCTGGGTATCCACCCCTGAAAAACCGACAAGATGACTGGCCAATACCCCCTGGGGATAAACCCGCTGAGGTTCCATGACGACGTCAACCCCTGAGAGACGCAGCGCCCGAATCTGGGCGGCCGACTGATTCGAGATCCGACGGGCCAGCCAGACAAAACCCCGGTCCTGATGGCTAAGAAGCACCTCCAACTCAGCCGCGGACTTCTTGAGAACCGGGGCCAGAAGACGGGCCGTCCCCGCAGGATTCTTTAAGTGACGAGGGTCCGCAAAAACCGAGGTCAATCGGATGGAACCGGCCAGCGGCTTTAAATTCCGATCCAGAATGGCGCCGCGGGTCGGCGGAAGTTCCAAGACCTGGAGATGCTGCCGGCGGGCGATGGTGACCCAGTGGGACGGATGCAGAACCTGGAGCCAAAAGAGGCGAGACAACAATGCCCCCGTGACCAGTATAAACCCCATGATCACCAGGGCTACGCGGGTTTTCTGTGCCGCGGTCAACACCGTTTAAGATTAACCTGAGACCCTTAACCCCGCGTTAGAAAATATTATTCCGGTTTTGCTTCAGCCTGACGAGTCGATCCCAGCCAGCGCACCGCCAGCTCTCTGGTCCTCTGGATCCAAGAAGTCGCTTCCCCCCTGCGCAGTCCCTCCGCGAGAAGATCGCGGGGAACCAGAATCTCCACGGCCTTCGGCGGCTTCAACTGCACCTGATGTTCCTCTAACCGCCGGTTCAAGATCACCGGGGACTGCAGGGTTAAAACATTGTAGTTTAGCACCCGGTTCTGGTCAAGCAGATCATCCTTCAAACACCTGAGTTTTTCCAGCTCGTACCCGACGGTCACCAGCATCACCCGCTGCTGGACATACCCCAGCGCCAAGACCGTCGCCAACCCTAAGCCCAAGAAGGTCCGCCGCACCTTAAGATCCTTCCCGTCGGGCGATTCTCAAACGGGCCGAACGGGCGCGGGGATTCCGCCCGATCTCTTCTTCCGAAGGGCGAATCGGCTTGCGCGTCATAATCTCCAGGATCCCTTCCCCGGCCTTTGCCCGAAACGCCCTCTTGACAATCCGGTCTTCAAGAGAGTGGTACGCCAGGACGGCGATCCGCCCTTTGTCTTTAAGCCGCCCAACGGCTTGATCAATCCCCTGCGGGAGCAGATCCAACTCTTGATTGACGGCAATCCGGATCGCCTGGAATGTTCGGGTCGCCGGATCAATCCTTTCATGCCGCGCTCCCGGGGGGACCGCCCGCCGGATGGTCTGGGCCAACGCCGTCGTTGTGGCAAACGGACGCTCCCGCACAATGGCCCGGGCGATCCGTCCCGCCCAACGTTCCTCCCCAAAAGTCCGCACCAGATCGATCAATTCCTCGACGGAGGCCCGGTTGACGATCTCGGCGGCGGTCGCCCGATCGGCCGGATCCATCCGCATGTCCAAGGGGCCTTCCCGGGCGAAGCTGAACCCTCTTTCCGCCGTCTCCAATTGAAACGAGGAGACCCCCAGATCGAAAAGGGCCGCGTCCAGATCTTTGACGTTCAGCGCATCTAAAAGTTCCATGATCTGCCCGAAATTTCCCTGAACCAACCTCACCGTTTGCCCAAACCGCTCAAGCCGACGTCTGGCAACCGCGAGGGCGTGAGGATCTCGATCCACTCCGATCAAAGACCCTTGGGGGCCGAGCCTCTGGGCAATCGCCTCGGCATGGCCTCCCAAACCGACCGTCGCATCCAAAACAACCGCCTGGGCCCCAAGCGCCAGTCCTTCAAGAACCTCTTTGACTAGGACCGGCTGATGGGAAATTTCCAATCCGATATTTCCAGGGGATCCTGTCGGCTCGAAGTCAGCTGCCATCGGCTCAGCCAGGCCGGCGGCGTCCCCCGCGGAATCCGAGAGACATCCTCATCGTTACTCAGGAAGCAGTCGCTCGGCAATCTCTTCGTAGGTCTCTTTAAACTGTCCATAAAATTTCTTCCACTCCTCCTTGTCCCAGATCTCAATCCGGTTCGACACCCCGACGAGCATCACGTCCCGTTTAATCCCGGCAAATGTCTTAAGGTAATCCGGAATTAAGACCCGCCCCTGCCGATCGCAGGCCACCTCCGCCGCACCGGAGAAATAGAAACGATTAAAACGCCTCGATTCCTGCTTCGTGAACGAGAGGGCCCGGAAGCGGCTCTCCTGACTGCGCCACTCATCCTCCGCAAAAAGAAAAAGACAGTGGTCGAGCCCTCGCGTCACAACGAACCGCTCGACAAAATGCTCCTTCATCACCTCCCGAAACCGGGAGGGGATGATCAGCCGCCCTTTGCGGTCAATGGTATGTTCGTGCTCGCCGTAAAACATCTCGCTCCAAAATCAAGAGGGGCAGCCGATGGCGGCTGCCCCTCCGTGTTAAAGGGGTTGTGGATGCGCCCTTGGCGTGACGCTTATTGGGCGTCACACACCATTGCCTCTCCCCCAAAGGGGGCTCCCCGATAAAGGCAAATCCGACGGCATCCACAACCAAGTTCTCCACTTTGCTCCACTCTCATCCACGATTGTCCACAAGTTTACTCTGGGGATGGGTGGTTGTCAAGAGTAAAAGGCAAAAAGATTTGGTATCAGTTTAGCGTTCTGAGAAGATTTTGCTTGATCGTTTCCGCCATCGTATCGTAGAGTGAAGCCACTCCCCGATCATAGGGGAGGTTATTCTGGCTGCTTTCAACGATCCGCAGAACCTGTCCAAGCACGAACTCG
>JACQCH010000031.1 GCA_016201735.1 Candidatus Omnitrophota bacterium | reverse complement strand
GATTCTCTGGGTGATCCGAGTGGCTCAGTCGGGAATCTCCACAGAGATCCTGCTGTCTACCTTGTACGGGCATCCCAAACTCCAGGTTGCAGAAAGCGGATAATCTCATGGCCATCCATCAATTTGCATGAGTCGTGTTATACAATTCAGCTTTTGTTTTCCATTCCATCACGGCTAATCCTCATCCGGCGGCCTGCTGGCGGGAGCCAGCCCGCCCCCGCCACCCCGAAGGTCTCACGCAACGTCGTTTGAAATTATTTTTTATTTCCCTCCTTTCTCTCTCGATGATGGGGTTCACACTGTCGAATGAGGCGCGAGAGACCGTCGGGGAGATGGCGATCCAGCACAACGGGCGGATCAAACCGTTCGATACCTTCGCCCGGGAGACGCTGAGGTCGATCACCGGGTCGGACCGGGTTGGCTCGGAGGATCCGGTCGCGACGATCCTCTCCATTCTTGCGGAACCGGAACAATGGCAGGACCGACCGCTGATCTCAGTTCCGTTCGTGCCGCTGCGGGAAAAGATTGGATTGGGTCCTAAGACGAAATACGTTTCCTACAATCAGCTCGTTGAAACCCGCCGGCTCATGCGGATGCTCCCTACCATCGTGGAGAAACAGGGCCGGGAGGAGAAACTCTCCATGCTCGAGCAGGAAACGATGGATCTGTTCGATCGTTTTGTGGGCTTCAGCAATCTCCTGACGCAGAAACTGAATCTTGTTCCGCCTCCGTCTGGAATGGGGGCGATTTGGCTGCCGATTCTGGAGCCGGCCGCTTATCCTCAGGATCAGCAGCTGGTCCTCCGGGATCGCTGGACCGCGTTCATCGATGCGCTTCGGGCGGGCGATTCTAAAATGATCGATGAATCATCCCGAACTCTGGTCTCCACTTTAAAGTCGGCGAATCCATCGGCTACCCCGGTGCCATGGCGGCTGCATCTGGAGGTGCTCTACAACCGGCTCTCGCCGTTTAAGATCGCCCAGATCTTTTATCTGCTCGCGGCGGTCGGTCTGCTAATCGGCTACGGGTCCTGCCGTGGTTCGCCCCGCGGGTGGGCCCCTCCGCCCGGTGTGGATCCTCCCACCGCGGGGCATCACCGCGTCACCCGTAGCCAATGGAGTCTGCAGATGCTCGGGATGGGGGCTTTGTGGATCGGGTTCATCATTCACGCCGCCGGCATTGCGGTGCGGGTGATCCTGGGCGGCCGCCCTCCGGTCTCCAATTTCTACGAGACGATGCTCTGGCTCCCTTTCGTGGCGGTGGCCATCTCGCTGGTTCTTGAGAGAATCTATCGGGCGGGATTCATGGGGCTGGCCTCTTCTATGCTCGCAGTCATTGTGCTGGCCTTAGCCGATGTTCTGCCGCTGGAGCCCCACATCTCGCCGGTCGTCGCGGTCCTGCGCAGCAACCTATGGCTGACGGTCCATGTGTTGACCGTCGTGGCCAGCTACGGGGCTCTCTCGCTGGCGACGGGCTTAGCCCATATCTATGGATGGGTCTATCTGGTTCGGGGGGATAAGAATCCCGCCCTGGATTCTCTCGGAACCTTCCTCTATCGGGGGATCCAGGTGGGCGTCGTGCTGTTGGCGTCCGGCGTCATGCTGGGAGCGGTCTGGGCGAACGCCTCCTGGGGCCGGTACTGGGGCTGGGACCCGAAGGAGACCTGGGCCTTGATCACCCTGCTTTGGTTTCTTGCGGTCCTGCACGGCCGGTTCGCCGGATGGCTCAAGGATGTGGCCGTCGCTGTGGCGACGATCGTCGGGTTCTTCCTGCTCCTCATGACCTACTACGGGGTTAGCTTCTATCTGGTGGGGCTCCACAGCTACGCCGGCGGGCATGCCAAGCCCCTGCCGCCGCTTTTGATCGTTTACCTGATCGCGGAGCTCGCATTCATGGCGCTGGTGATTCTCTCGGCGGTCCGTCGCAAGCAGCCCGCCTCGTGATACAATGAATTTTTAAGGAGGTTTCCTGATGTTTAATATTGGATGGCCGGAACTGATTCTGATTCTTTTTGTCTGCCTGCTGGTTTTCGGAGCGGGCCGGCTCCCTGAGATCGCCAGGCAGTTGGGGAAGGCGATTCAGGAATTCAAAAAAGCCATGAAGGATGATGGAAAGTCTGAAGGCTGAATCGGGCGGGCGATTAGGTCCTGTCCTTCTGCCGGATGAGGAACGGCGCCCCTTTCTGGAGCATCTAGAGGAACTGCGGCGCCGGGTGTTGCGATCTTTCTTGTGGGTTGGGGCTGCTGCGGTTCTTGCCTTCCGCTTCTCCGGCGAGATATTAAACTGGCTGATCCGGCCGGTCGGCAAGGTGGTCTTCTTAAGTCCCGCGGAGCCGTTTATGATTCACCTTAAAGTGGCGTTCCTCGGCGGCCTTCTTTTGGCTCTCCCGCTCCTGGCGTGGGAGGTTTGGGGCTTTCTGTCTCCGGCCCTGTTTCCCGACCAGCGGCGGCCGGTTTTGTTCCTGGTACCGGTCAGTGTCGGGCTGTTCGCGTCGGGGGCTTGGTTCACATGGGCGGTCCTGCTGCCGGCGGCGCTCCGATTTTTTCTAAGCTTTAGTTCGGAGAACCTGACTCCGATGGTGACGGTGGGAAGCTATGTCGGTTTCGTGGGATGGTTTCTGCTGGCCGGCGGGCTGGCTTTTCAGATGCCGATGATCGTGATGCTTCTTGCCAAGCTTCGGCTGATTCGCCCTGCGGCCTTACTGCGCCAATGGCGGATCGCCCTGGTGGGGATCCTGATCGCCGCCGCCGTTCTCACCCCGACCCCGGACATCGCGACCCAGCTGTTGCTGGCGGGTCCGATGTGCGCCTTGTATCTGGTCTCGATCGGCTTGGCCGCGCTGGTGAATCGATGACGCTGGCCCAGAAGATCAACGACGATTTGAAGACTGCCATGAAGGCCGGCGACTCGGCGAAGGTCTCGACGCTGCGGATGCTCAAGGCCGCCGTCTCCAACCTGGCGATCCAGAAGGGGAAGACCGATCTGGAAGACGGAGAGATTCAGGAGGTGATCCAGAAATCCCTCAAACAGCATCAGGAATCGGTGGAGGCCTTCACCAAGGGGAATCGTCCGGAGCTGGCCCAGAAGGAAGCCCACGAAGCGAAACTCTTGAAGGAATACCTTCCTCCCTCGATGGATGCGGGGGAATTGAAGGCCTTGATTCAGGCGACGATTAAAGAATTGGGAGTCAGCGGCCCATCGGCCCTTGGCCAGGTGATGAAGGCGGTCCTGCCGAAGGTCAAGGGCCGGGCCGACGGCCGAGAGGTGAGTCAACTGGTCTCCCAGCTCCTATGAAGTGCGACACCTGCCATCGAGAGGTTCCGGAGGTCAGCCGGGTCGTGATCTACCAGGGGTATAACAAGATCTCGGCCAAGGCGATTTACAACTGTCCGGACTGTTTCGCCAAGAAGGAACAGACAAAGCCGTACAACAAGCCCCGTTCCGAAAATAAATCTCAGGACAGCCCTAATAAATAGGAGAATTTCTCATGCCGACCGTTACGCATCAACCGCAGAAATCGGTTCAGGAAAAGAAAGCGCCGCCCTTTTCAAAGGGAAAGCTCCTCATTGATCGTGAGATCAAGGCCTACGTCGAGAAATACGGCATGCTCGATCCCTTTTCGGACCACCTGAACTCCAGCGGAGTGATTTCCTGGGGGCTCTCCTCGATGGGGTATGACATCCGGGTGGCGGACGAGTTCAAGGTGTTCACCAACGTCTGGAACACCGTCGTGGACCCGAAGGCCTTCGACGCGAGGTCGTTCGTTGATATCAAGGGACCGGTCTGCATCGTGCCGCCGAATTCCTTCGCTTTAGCACGGACAGTCGAGTACTTCAAGATTCCGCGGAATGTCCTGACGGTCACAATGGGGAAGTCGACGTATGCGCGGTGCGGGATCATTGTGAACGTCACTCCGTTTGAACCCGAATGGGAGGGATTCGCGGTTCTGGAAATTTCCAACACGACCCCGCTTCCCGCCAAGATCTATTCGAACGAGGGGATCGCCCAAGTCCTTTTCTTCGCCTCGGAGGAGCCCTGCGACGTCTCGTATGCCGACCGCAAAGGCAAGTACCAGAAGCAGCAGTCGATCGTCCTGCCCAAAATCTGACGGCCAAGGCCGTCATCCTCGCGGAAGCGAGGATCAGATTCCCTGTCCGGATTTTAACCTCGCAACGACCCTTGCCTCAGGCCAAGTCTTCCGCTGGAATCGGGAAGGGGATTCCTTCTCTGGGTGGATCGGCGATTCGCCCGTTGAAATTGTCCAGCAAGATTCCGCTCTGATTTTCCAAGGATCTTCCACCTCCGCCGTCGAACGATTCTTCTCACTGGATGTTGATCTGAAGGAAATCGCCCGCCGGATCGATGTCGATGAGAACATCCATGCCGCGATCCAAAATCATTGGGGCCTGCGGTTGATTCGTCAAGATCCCTGGGAATGTCTTGCCAGCTTCATCCTTTCCGCCTACAACAATATCCCGCGGCTGACCGGAATACTGGACCGCCTCGCCGAGCGTTTCGGGGAATTGTCGGGGACCCCGCTCGGGGTTGGGATTCGCAGACGCGCTCGTCCGACCCAGCGTGTCGGACTTCGCTCGTTTCTTCGCCCTCGCTCGTCCCCTGCGATGGAGCTTGCAGGGGACACCGTGCCCGCTCGGGCTCGGAACGGTCTGCTCACCCCATCCCCCGACCGGGGTTCTGCAAGTCTTCACCGATTTCCGACTGCTGAAAAGCTGGCGGGGATGTCGGAGCGAGTGCTGCGCAACTGCGGTTTAGGATTCCGGGCGCCGTACTTGCGGGCGGCGGCGCGGGCGGTCGCTCAAGGGATTGTCGATCTGGAGCGGTTGCGGACTTTGGAGGACGAATCGCTCAGGGAAGCTTTACTGACGATTCCCGGAGTAGGAGAGAAGGTGGCAGAGTGCGTGATGTTATTCGCTTACGGGCGGGCGTCAGCCTTCCCGGTGGATGTCTGGATCGGCCGCGCGATGCGAGCCTGGTATTTCCGGGGAAGGAAAGTCACCGATCGCCGGATCCGGGAGTTTGCGAGGAGGCACTTTGGTCCTCCCTGCGGCTGGGCGCAGCAGTACCTTTACTGCCTGGCGCGGGGGAACCGAGGATATGCTTTGAGGCGACCTTCCCTTCCGGATTGATTTCGTAGCGGATCGGAACCCCGGTCGGGATCTCCAGGACCAGCACCTGTTCCTTGGTGAGCTGTTCCAGGTGCATGGCAATGGAACGAAGGGAATTCCCGTGGGCGGAGACCAGCGCGTTCTTGCCGGCCTTCAAATCCGACAGGATCCGAGATTCAAAGAAAGGAATCGTCCGGGCCGCCGTGTCCTTCAGCGACTCGCCGCCCGGCGGCGCTACATCGTAGCTGCGCCGCCAGATCTTTACCTGTTCCTCCCCGAATTTTTTCCTCGTCTCGTCCTTGTTCAAACCCTGAAGTTCCCCGTAGTGGCGTTCATTTAAGGCCCGATCCTTGACGACGGGGATTCCATCCTGTCCTAAGGCGGACAGAATGAGGGTCAATGTTTCTACCGCCCGAACGAGGACGGAGGTGTAGGCGATCTCGAACTTTACCCCCGTGGCCTTGATCCATTCCCCGGCCTTGGATGCTTCCGCGCGGCCTGCTTCCGTCAAGGGAACGTCGATCCATCCGGTGAAGCGGTTCTCCAGGTTCCATTGCGATTGTCCATGACGGACAAGGATCAGTGTGGCGGTCGGCTTACTCATTTTTCGATATTGTAACGGATAGACCTTGACATCCACAAGTACGTATGTTATTTTCCCATAATATTTTTTGGCCGCGTGGGAACATTCCCCGAGACCGCGCGTGAAGGGTAACCCCGTGGTGGGGGAACGATAAGGAGGCCAAGATGAACTGGATGGTGCAGGCGGCAAGTGAGGCAGTGAAAGAAATCTTCACTCGGGTAGGTTCCTCGCTGTGGACCGTGCTGGGTGCTGTGGTTATCCTGTTTGTCGGGTGGATGATCGCGGGATGGCTTCAGCGCCTGGTGGTTCAGTTTCTAAGAGCCGTGCGCTTGGATGACCTAGCGGATACCCTTCGCATCAATGAGGCTCTTCAGAAAGGGGAGATCCGCAATTCCTTGTCTGAGCTTCTGGGGATCTTCCTTTACTGGCTCATCATCCTGGCCACTCTCTTGGCGGCTTTCAATGTGTTGGGCCTGACCTTAGCGGCGGAGCTGTTGGAGAAGGTCTTGGCCTATGTGCCCAACGTGGTGGCGGGAGTCATCGTGCTGATCCTGGGGCTTTTCTTTGCCACTTTAATGGGAGGCATCGTGCAGACGGCTGCGGCGAATGCCGGAGTCGGCCAGGCCAAGGCATTGGGCCAGATCGCGCGGGTCGTGGTGGTGATCTTTTCCGTCGCGGTCGCCCTGGAGAAGTTCTTCAGCTCCGTGATCGTCCAGACCACCTTCTCCATCGTGGTGGCGGCTGTCGCCTTTGGGTTGGCGCTGGCTTTCGGCCTGGGATGCAAGGACATTGCCGGCAAGTACGTCGGCGATTTTCTGGATAAGCTTCGAAGGAGGTAGTCACTCTTCCACAATTGAATATAGGGATGACCTATGATCTGAAGACGGAATACGTCTTCAGATCCGGAGATCCCCTGGATGCCAACGCAGAGTTTGACCATCCCTCAACGATCCAGGTGATCTGTGATGCAATCAGTTCCCTCGGCCACCGGGTGGTTCGGATCGGCAACGTGGAACAGCTGTTGAAGGTCCTGGACCACTTGGCGGTGGATCTTGTTTTTAACATCGCCGAGGGGTGGACCGGGCGCAACCGGGAAGCCCAGGTCCCGATTCTTTTGGAGCTTAGAGGAATTCCCTACGTCGGCTCCGACGCGTTGACCTTGTCCTTCACCCTGGACAAACTGATGACTAAGAAAGTCCTCTTGGCCGAGGGAATCCCGACCCCCCGCTACTTTGAAATCAGCCATCCAGAAGCACCCTTACCTCCGGATCTGACCTTTCCTCTGATTGTAAAGCCCCGCTATGAAGGTTCCAGCAAGGGGATCTCGGAGCACTCTGTAGTCCATTCCCCCTCCGAGTTAAAGGCCCAAGCCGCCCGGGTCATCCAGACTTATCACCAGCCGGTCCTGGTGGAGGAATTCATCCAGGGGACGGAGTTCACCGTCGCCGTCATCGGAAACGACCCGCCGGAGGTTTTCCCCGCGGTTCAGATCCAGATCGACGGCCGGGTCGATTTGGGGGACCTGTTTTACACCTTTTCTCGGATCGCTTCGGGGGCAGGTTACGTCTGCCCGGCCCGGATCGAGCCGAAGCTCGAGAAACGTTTGAGGGAACTGGCCTTAAGGACCTATCAGGCGGTCGACTGCTTGGATTTTGGGCGGGTGGATATCCGGGTCGATCGAGGCGGCAATCCGTACGTTTTAGAGATCAATCCGCTGCCATCGCTGTCGACGGAAGATGTCTTTACGGCGGTGGCAAAACATTTGGGATTGACCTACGAAGCGATGATTGAGAAAATCCTGGAGGCGGCCGTCAAGCGGTACGGGCCAAAATTAAAATCAGCTCATCGGGCCGCCAACTCCCGGGTTCACAAATGAGCCGGCTTCTTAAAGTAGCCCTGATTCACAACAGCAAGCCCTCGGCCAAGGCCCAACACCTTCCGGCCGATTATTATTCGGAATGCGACAGCCCCAAGACCGTCCAGGCGATCGCCAAAGCGCTGGCTGCTTCCGGATACACGGTGTTTCCTATCGAGGCCAACCGCCATCTGCCCCAGCGGCTGAAGGAGAATCCGGTGGATCTTGCCTTCAACATCGCCGAGGGGTTCCAAGGAGAGGCACGCGAAGCCCGAGTGCCCGCCCTCTTGGAGCTGTTGGAGATCCCGTACACCGGCTCCGGGGTTCTGTCTCTGTCCCTCGCGCTGGACAAGGCCAGGTCCAAGCAGCTGTTCCGCTGCGCCGGGGTGCCGACGCCGAACTTTCAATTGTTCCATCGGGCCGATGATCCTCTGGATAAAAAGCTCCACTTCCCCTTGATTGTCAAACCCAACCGGGAAGGATCCGCCAAGGGGATTTGGGCCTCCAGCGTCGTGCGTCATGACTCAGAGATTACAAATGGTGCGGCTTCCTCTAGCCGCAGCCATGAGACGGCGCTTCGGATCCAAATCCAGAGGGTGCTGGAGCTGTACGACCAGGAGGTTCTCGTCGAGGAATTCATCGACGGGACGGAGCTGACCGTGGGGATCTTAGGGCCGGACCGGCTGCTGCCGGTCCTGGAGATCGATTTCTCCGAATGCGCTCCCTCCGGTGAGTTCTTTTATTCCTGGCGGATGAAGGAGTATCAAGGCAACAAGGAGATGCACCTGACCCCCCGGTTCTGGTGCCCGGCGCGGCTTTCGGAATCGGTGACCCACGCGGTCGGCGCGGTGGCGTTGAAGGCGGCGAAGACGGTGGGATTTCGAGACATCTCTCGGGTGGATATCCGCCTGAGTTCCGATGGGATTCCTTTTGTGCTGGAGGTCAATCCCCTTCCCGGGCTGGATCCGAAGGAATCGAATTTTCCGATCATGTCGCAGGCAGCAGGGATCTCGTACGAAGCGCTGCTCAAACAGATGGTCCAAATGGCCTTGGAGCGTGCTCCCAAGTCCCCATCATCCATTCCATTATCCAAAGAATCGGATTTTCCTTCTCCTCTGAAGGCCCCGCAGCGCCGAGGACTCCCCGCGGCTGGAGCCAAAGATTTAGGAGAAGCCCCTGGTGTTCCGGCGGTTGCTCGACGAGGAATCCGGCGGGGGAATCCAAAGGAGGAAGACCTTGGACGATAGCTATGACTCAGAGATTACAAATGGTGCGGCTTCCGCTAGCCGCAGCCATCGTCGGATCTCACTGTGGAAGGATGTTCCTCTCCAGGAGTGGGAAGATTGGCATTGGCAGTTGCGCAACCGGATTTACACCGTGGATCAGCTGCGCCAGGTGATTCGCCTGACGCCGGCGGAGGAAGCGGGAGTTTCCAGGACGCAGGGGCGGCTCGTGATGGCGATCCCGCCGTATTGGGCCTCCCTGATGGATCCGGAGGACCCGAACTGTCCCATCCGGAAGCAGGCGGTACCGGTGGAGGAGGAGTTTAGCATCGGGCCCCACGACATGCGGGATCCGTGCGGGGAAGACGGGGACATGCCGGTGCACGGGTTGGTTCACCGGTATCCGGACCGGGTCCTGTTTCTCGTCACGGAGCAGTGCGCCATGTACTGCCGCCACTGCACGCGGCGCCGGCTCGTGGGGACCAACCACGGGCTGATGAACGATTACGAGCCGACGTTCCAGTACCTGCGGGAGCACGAGGAGGTGCGGGACGTCCTGATCTCCGGCGGGGATCCGCTGATGATGACCGACGTCCGGCTCGATGGGATCCTCACGGAGCTGAAGAAGATTCCGCATCTGGAGTTTATCCGGATCGGATCCCGGACTCCCGTGACGATGCCGCAGCGGGTGACGGAAGAATTCTGCGCGGTGCTGAAGAAGCACAAGCCGATCTGGATGTCGCTCCATTTCTGCCATCCCAAGGAGGTCTCTCCTCGGCTCAAGGTCGCGATGGATCGGCTGGCCGACAGCGGGGTGCCGCTCGGGTCGCAGACGGTGCTGCTCAAAGGGGTCAATGACTCGCCGGAGGTAATGAAGAAGCTGATGCATGAGCTTCTCAAGGTCCGGGTCCGACCCTACTACATTTACCAGTGCGATCCGGCCCAGGGGATCAGCCATTTCAGGACCTCGGTGGAGGCCGGCATCAAGATCATCGAGGCCCTACGGGGGCACACCACCGGCTACGCGGTGCCGACCTTCGTGATCGACGGACCCGGCGGCGGCGGCAAGATCCCAATCGGGCCCAACTACGTGATCTCCTACAAGGATGGGGTGATGACCCTTCGTAATTTCCGGGGAGAGACGTACACCTACTACGAGCCCGGGTCCGGGGAGTTGGTGTCGGTTTCGGAGCAGATTTCCAGCAACGGGAACGGCAACGGCTTCCACCACGTTCCCGATTTCGTCCCCTAGGCAGTTTCATCCGATCACCTCGGGGTCCTGTCGGGGGCGGGCCGGCTCCCGCCCCCGACACCCCGAAGCTCTCATCGGTTCTCCAATCTCATTTATGCTAAAATACCTGCGTGATAATTCCGTCCCGACGGGAGTTTCGAGAGTTTGCCCGGTCCGGCCTGAAGGTTCCCGTTGCCGCTCGCCTTGATTTAGAAACGACGGCCGATGCGCTCTTTCAAGCCGCCGACTTTTCCTCCCCCTCTCTTCTGTTGGAGTCTGCCCGGACCCACCCGGTCACCGGTCGGTACAGTCTGATTCTCGGGGGGCCGACCTCATCCCTGACAGCGAAAGGGGATGAAATCAGTTTTCGGCAGGGGAAGGAGTCCAGGTGTTTTTCCGGCCGGCCGCTTGAATTTCTCCAACAGCTGCTGGATGCTGCCCCGGCGGTCCGGGTTCCAGGGTTTCCTCCTTTTGTGGGAGGGGCGGCCGGCTTTTTCGGTTTCGACTGCACCCGATATTTTGAGCCGCTTTGTCCGCTGGCAAACGACGACCTGCGCCTGCCCGATTTGGGATTTCTCTTCTTTGATCAGGCGATCGTGTTGGATCATCTTGCGCAGAAACTGTGGGTGATCGCGCTGGCTGGCCCAGGCAGCGATTGGGATGAGGCGTATGATCAAGCCGTTGCCCGGATTGAGAGGATGGTTCGGCGTCTGACGCGCATTCCGGAGAGTTCATTGTCATTGCGAGGGAGCGAAGCGACCGAAGCAATCTCAAGACGAGATTGCTTCGCCCCTGCGGGGATCGCAATGACGGCAACATCCACCCACACACGGGCCTCCTTTGAAGCGATGGTCCGCCGGGCGAAGGAGTTCATCGCCGACGGAGAAATTTACCAAGCCAATCTGTCGCAGCGCTTTTCAATGCCCCTCTCGGCCTGGCCGTGGGAGTTGTACCAGCGCCTGCGGGCGATCAACCCCTCTCCATTTGCCGCCTTCGCCGATTTCGGAGATTTGCAGATTGTCTCCGCGTCCCCGGAGCGGTTCCTGCGAGTTCAGGGCCGGCGGGTGGAAACCCGCCCGATCGCCGGGACCCGGCCCAAAGGGGCGACAGCGGTGGAGACGGCCCGCCTGCGCCAGGAGCTGCTGTTGAATGAGAAGGAGCGGGCGGAACATCTGATGCTGGTGGATCTGGAAAGAAACGATTTGGGAAGAGTCTGCCGGTACGGGTCGGTCCGGGTGGATGAGTTGATGGGGCTCGAGGAATATTCCCACGTGATCCACATCGTCTCCAATGTGCGCGGCGTCCTGCGTTCCAATGTTCGATCCATCGATCTGATCGGGGCGGCGTTCCCCGGGGGTACCATTACCGGATGCCCCAAGATCCGCTCCATTGAGATCATCGATCAGCTCGAGCCGGTTCGACGGGGGCTGTACACCGGATCGCTCGGCTGGGTCAGCGCGACCGGCGACATGGACTTCAACCTCCTGATCCGGACCGCCTTCGTCGTCGGCGATTCGGTCCACGTCCAGGCGGGAGCCGGCATTGTGGCCGACTCTGACCCCGGCCGGGAATACGAGGAGACCCTCCATAAGGCCCGGGCCTTAATGGAGGCAATTGCCCCCGTTCGCCCTGAGCTGGCCGAAGGGGAAACGGACTGGGTTCGTGCTTCGGCAGGCTTGAGCCGAACGGTGAATGCATGATTCCGCCGCCTCCCTTCGACGCCTCCGGCGTTTTTGAAACCTGCCGGGTGAAGAAGGGAACGGTCCTGCATTTAGAAGAGCATCTGGACCGGCTTCGATCCTCGCTGAAAACCTTGGGCCTTCCCCCCTCTGGGGAGCAGGAAGCGCGCGACTCTTTAAAGGAATCGGCGCGCGGGATCCTGGATGGATACGTCCGGATTGCGATTCGGCGAGCCGGAAAACCCCGGATGGTCATTCACCGGCATCCTCGGATTCCCTATTCCAGAGAGCAGATCCGAGAGGGGGTTTCCTTGACGACGGTTCCCACACCAATGCCTCCGGTGGAGGCCGTTCAAGCCCGAGTGAAAAGTTCGGAACGGCTCTCCAGTGTTCTGGCCCGGATGGAGGCTCCAGGGGCCGTTGAGGTTCTTCGGATCGGCCCGCAGGGGTATCTGACCGAGGGGACGATCAGCAATCTTTTCCTGGTGAAGGGGAAAACCATTCTGACTCCCCCCGCATGGCTGGGCGTCTTGGAGGGAGTGACCCGGGCCCATGTGATCGAGGCCGCGGGACGGTTGAGGATCACCGTTCAAGAAATTCCCGTGACCCGGCATGATCTTTTTAACGCGGAGGAGGCGTTCTTGACCAATGTTCTCATGGGAATCCTCCCCATCCGCCAGGCGGACGGCCGGAAGATCGGCGCCGCAGTTCCAGGCCCGATCACCCGCCGCCTGATGCAGGCCATCGCGCAGGAAGAGGGCGCATCGTGAAGAAGGTCCGGCGCGCGTTGATCAGCGTCTGGGATAAGGCCGGCTTAATCCCGTTTGTTCAGGGATTGAGAAAGCTCGGAATCCAGATTATCTCGACGGGGGGAACGGCGAAACTCTTGAAGGAGCAGGGGATTCCGGTCAAGGAGATCGCCGAGTTTACCGGATCGCCGGAAATGTTGGGCGGGCGGGTGAAGACACTTCACCCGAAAGTCCACGGCGGAATCCTGGCCCGCCGGGAAGACCGGGAACATTTGAATCAGGTCAAACGTCTCGGCTTGGAGTTGATCGATCTCGTCGTGGTGAACCTGTACCCATTCGAAGCGACAGCGGCGAAGCGCGGGGTTTCCCTCCCGGAACTGATCGAGCAGATCGACATCGGCGGGGTGGCCTTAATCCGCTCCGCCGCCAAGAATTTTCAGTCGGTCGGGGTCGTCTCTCGTCCCTCACAGTACGATACGGTCCTGCGGGAACTCCAGCGCGGCGGCGGCCGTTTGTCCGAGGCGACCCGCTTGAAGCTGGCGGTCGAGGCCTTCACGGAGACGGCCTATTACGATAGCGTCATTCATCAGACACTTGCTCATCGGGCTCCTTCTAAAGGAGCTGCCGCCGCATTCCCAGAAAAAATGATCCTGGGGGCTTCCCGACGACAACTCCTCCGGTACGGGGAGAACCCACATCAGTCGGGGAGCTGGTACCAATGGTCTTCGATTTCCGATCGGAGGGATGGATTCAGCCAGGCCAAACAGCTCCACGGGAAAGAACTGTCATTCAACAATCTTCTGGATCTCGATGCCGCTCTCCAGTTGGCCGCCGCCTTCACGAAACCGTGCGCGGTGATCGTCAAGCACATGAATCCCTGCGGGGCCGCCTGCGCGGGCAGTTTAAGCGCGGCGTTCCAACGGGCCTTCGCCTGCGATCCTCTCTCGGCGTTCGGCGGGATCGTCGGACTCAATCGCCCGGTGGATAGGGCGGCGGCCAAAGCGATCGCAGCTGCCGGATTTCTGGAATGCCTGATCGCTCCCGGTTACAAGGCGGACGCCTTGAAGATCTTGCGGTCGAAAAAGAATCTCCGGATTCTCCAGATTCCCTCATCCGCCTTCCGCCGGCAGGAGCGGTGCATGGAGATGAAACAGATCGGCGGAGGATTCCTGGTTCAACAGCCGGACAATGCCCTGTCGGGCCCATCCCGCTGGCGGCCGGCGACCGGTTTTAAGCCGACCATCCATCAGCGCCGGGATCTGGAATTCGCCTGGATCGTCTCGAAATTCGTCCGCTCCAACGCGATCGTGCTTGCTAAGGGGGAGCGGACCGTCGGGATCGGCGCCGGCCAAGCCAGCCGGGTCGAATCCGTTTTATCCGCCCTGAAGAAGGCCGGTGTCCGGGCCAAAGGGGCGGTGCTCGCCAGCGACGGGTTTTTCCCGAAACCGGACGGCCCGGCGGCCGCCGTCAAGGTCGGCATCCGGGCGATCGTCCAGCCCGGCGGCTCCATCCAGGACCCGGAAGTGATCAAGGTTGCCCAGAAGGCCCGCATCCCGATGTATCTCACCGGCGAGCGCCACTTCCGCCACTAAGGATTCGTATCTGTTTAGCGGTTTGAGACCACGACGGGAGTGAAGTCGCCGTGGCGATGGGTAAGATAGGCGGCTTTGAGGGTCTCGCCGACCGCTCGGCCTTGGAGGGTCAACGTTTGAACGAGGCTCATCAGCGCAGAATGG
>JACQCH010000029.1 GCA_016201735.1 Candidatus Omnitrophota bacterium | reverse complement strand
AGACTTCTCCCACGCGCCCAGGTATCCAAGGTCAAACGTTCCTCGCCAGACAGGAGAATGGGTTCCGCGATTCTGCTCATGGCTATCGATCATAGCGGGTATCCTTTTACTTGTAAAGTTATTTATGGGACAGTACACTAACGCTTTGCTCCACAATCCTCGCTTTACGGAGGGCGAAATCTCGCAGGCGACTCACACTTTGTACGGCCTTCAGCTTGAATTGGTGGTACCGACTGATGAGCTGGTCCACTCTACAATCCGTCTGGCCTCCAGATACAGATTGACTTTCTATGACGCCCTTTATGTTGGAACAGCCCAAGAGCTCGGCATGGAATTGATCACCGCCGACCAACATCTGCACCGGCGAGCTGGCCATTTGCCTTTCGTTCGCTTGCTGGAGTAACTTCGGCGGAAAAAAAACGGTACCGGGTACCCAGGGGACACGTACCTCATTGCTCCCGTTCATGGCTGCAGCTAGAGGAAGCCGCACCATTTGTAATCTCTGAGTCATGGCCAGCTCACTTCTCTCTTGGTTGACCGCCTGAGGAACTCTCTGTTTTCTTTACCCAATTTTGCTTTTTCACACCTAACTCCTTGTTATCCATGAACTTCTATTCATTAGACCGCCCACCCACCCGAATATTCCCGAAGTTCCCATGAAAATTTCCTGTGTAAAAAGCCCTTTTTGAACCGCCCCAGCCGACGCGCCGCCATCGTTGACCATGGCGCTCCGCGCATGGTATCCTTGAATTGTGGCCATCGAAGACCGAACACGCCGCACAGAACTAGGCAAGATGTTCATTGACGTCGCTAAGTACGTCGTCACCATCGTTGTAATTGGAGGACTTATTTCGGAGCATTTCAACGTAGGCAATATTTGGTTTGGTTTTATCATCGCCCTAGGAACGGGACTCATCGGCTTCTTAGTCATTCCACCGGAGGAGAATAAATGATGGATAAATTTAATGTTGCACTGCTCGGAGTAGGGATCTTTGCCCTTGTCCTGGGCATCTTTGCCATGGGCGTCAGCCGCTGGCACGAGCGGAAACGACACGCCCATTGAGGGCCCACTAGGGTACCGGGGGGACACGCACCTCATTGCTCCCGTTCATGGCTGGACTCACCTCTCTTTCCTGGTTGACCGCCTGAGGAATTCTCTGTTTTCTTTACCCAATTTTGCTTTTTCACACCTAACTCCTTGTTATCCATGAACTTCTACTCATTAGATTAGACCGCCCACCCACCCAAATATTCCCCGAAACTCGAATAAAATTTCATGTGCACAATGCCCCTTTTGCCCTCGGGTGCCGTGGTATACTAATTCCTAGATGAGACCTTCGCCAGGCCGCAAACTTGAATTCATTGCCAAGACAGTTACTGACTTGGGGAAGGGTATTGCAGTAGTAGGATTCGCTAGCTATTTCTTTGAGAAGTTGCCGTTCTTCTGGCGAATCGTTGTGAGTATGCTCAGTGGTGGACTGATTGTCGTGGGGATACTGCTTTATCCCGAAGAAGGAGATGATGAGTAATGGAAATGATTGTAGCCACGCTTGTTGTCCTAGTCTTCTGCGTGATAATGGCGTATCGAATCGAACATCGCCATCCCCGCAAAGTTCATTAAACTGCTTCATCGGCGGGACTCTTCGTGCCAGAGAAGCCGGGTGATGTCCAGGGGGGCGGAGCTTTCTTCCTCCATCCCGGGCAGCTTAAGCTCTAAATCATCCATCCGGCCGGATGGTTTCCCTAAAGAGGAATAGGGCTGGCGCAGAACCTGACCCTGCGGGGTCTTGGACAGTTCCATCCCGGAGGTAAGGGGTTCCCACTCTTGAGAGCCGTCCCCCGATCGGACCGACACCATGCCGCGCGTCACCCAAACCCGGCTTCCTTCCTCCGGCCGGTGCCCCACCAGAAGCTCCGTGCCGGTGATCCGCACGGCAATCAGCGGAGTCTGGATCTGGATCCGTTTGGCGGAGGCCGGGTCCACTTTCAGATACAGATCCCCGTAGTTTAATTCCATCGCCGCCTCCATCTGCCCCGTCAATAGATCCCGGGAGATCCGGCTGATCGACAGATGGGCCGGCCCCTGAAGAATGCAGATCCCTTCATCCCGGGGAAGTTGGATCTCACAGTTCTTGCCCGCCGCCAAGGTGATCGTCGACCCGCTGTGCAATACCACCGGCCCTAACCAGTTCTCCGGAACCGATGCGTAGGGAAGAGCGAAAAGGGCCAACAGCAGAAAGCCGGCTGCCGTGATGAAAACCCGTTCCGGCGTCAGAAACCGGTAGATCCAGGGGGCCTCCAGAAGCAGAGCCGGCCTTAAAGCCGGAGCCGATGGAGTCGGCATTAATTTGAGCCGCTCCAGCGCCCCCTGCTGCCTCTTGGTTAACACCTTCTCTTCTTTCATCTCGGTTTCCATCTGTTTCTGCCTCTACCTTCTTAGATCACCCTCGACTCAAAATATTCCAACTTTTCCTGTTATTCCTCGTGCAGTTTTTCTTTCAGGAGCTTGTTTTCCCGGCGGAGCTCGGCCAACTCCTGGAGCGCTTCATCCAGCGCCTGGAAAGAGGCCTCCTTCCGGCGCCGCCGGAACCGTCCCGCGATCAGCCACCCGGCGCAGAAACCCGCCAACCCCGCTAAGAGAAGCCATCCGATCATCGCATAGTCCTCCGGTGGATTAGATACAGAAGGCGGCGGAATATTCCGGAGATTTACTGAAGATCAGCGGAGGGAATGGGTAACGATTAACTCAATCCACTGAGTAAATCGTTGACAACTCCCTTGAGCAAAGATACAATCTTCCCCGATGAAAACTTACATTCGCCAGAGATTCTTTCGTCTTCTGTGGAACAGACTTCACGGTCTTCCGCGTCTGCTTCAGGTGGTGGTGGGACCCAGACAGGTTGGAAAAACGACTCTGGCTAAGCAAATTTTAGATCGATGGAAAGGGCCAAAACTTTACGAGACAGCCGACCAACCGACCCCCCCAACGGTTCTGTGGATTCAAAAACAGTGGGATGACGCAAGACGTTTGGTCTCAATGGGAAAACAAGAAGTGCTGCTGATCCTGGATGAAGTGCCGAAAATTCCTCGCTGGAGCGAAGTAGTTAAGAAGCTTGCGGATGAAGATGCTGACCGAGATATCAAACTGCGTGTTGTGCTCTTGGGGTCGTCCGCTTTGCTTATGCAACGCGGCCTTTCAGAAAGCTTGGCGGGACGGTTCGAGCTTCACCGGCATCCCCATTGGTCATTTCGTGAATGTGAGGAATGTTTTGGATTGAGCGCGGATGAATATCTTTATTTTGGAGGATACCCTGGCGCATTGGCTTTGCGCAAAGATGAAGACCGATGGAAGAGTTTCGTTCGGGACTCGCTGATCGAAACAGTTCTTTCAAAAGACGTGCTTCTGGTTTCTCCGGTATCTAAACCAGCCCTTTTACGGCAGGCGTTTGGCTTAGCCATTGCGTATCCAGCGGAAATCGTGAGCTACCAGAAGATGCTTGGGACACTGCAAGACGCAGGAAATACAACCACCATCGCTTCTTACCTCCGGCTACTGTCCAATGCCTTTCTGATATGTCCCTTAGAGCGTTTTAGCGGATCCCGTGTAAAACAACGTGGTTCCACTCCCAAAATCCTTGTTCTCGATAATGCTCTTGTTACTGCTATGTTGGAAACAAACTTTAAAGCAACGAGGAAAGATACTGCTTTGTGGGGAAGACTCACTGAGAACGCCGTAGGGGCACAACTTTATTGGCATGTGCAGGATACCGGGGGGAATTTGTTTTATTGGCGAGATCGGCAGGATGAGGTAGATTTCGTATTCACTAGAGGGCGCCAGATTGTCGCCGTGGAAGTAAAATCTGGAAGATCGGATTCGTTCCACGGCCTAAGTGCATTTGGACGTCGTTATCCTGTCGCCAAGCGAATGATTGTTACATCTGCTAAAGAATTCTTGTCGCGCGAGTCCTCGGAAACTCTGGCTGAATATATGGATTACCAAGTCGCTCTGAACCGCTTTCGGGATAAGAAAGATGTGATAACCACCGGCAAGAAGCTGCGGAAACATCTTGGTTAGAGGCACCCCGCTAAGCGAGGCCGAGTTCGCGCAGGCGGTCGGCCAAGGTCTGGCGAGCCCGGTGAAGGCGGGACATGACGGTCCCGGGGGGGATCTTCAGCCGCTTGGCAATCTCATCATACGGCAGCTCTTCAAACTCCCGCAGGACCAGAATCTGGAAATCTCCCTCCTCTAAAGCGGAGAGGGCCTTGCGGACCAGGTGGATCTCCTCCTTCCGGACAAGATCTTCTCCGGGGGTTCGACCCTTGTCGGGAATCTCCACGTTCCGAGGAACCCCTTCCGTATTCTCTTTCGAGTCGTCGAGGGAAACCGACCGGCTGGCGATTTTGGAATGAGTGTCCGAGAGGCGCCGGTAGCAAAGGTTTAAAGCGGTCCGGTACAGCCAGGTGTAGAAGTGGGCTTGGCCGTGGAAGGTCTGGATCTTCCAGAAGGTTTTAAGAATCGCCTCCTGCGTGACTTCCGCCGCGTCATCGGCGTTGCCCAGGAGGCGGACCGCTGTGGCGTAGACCCGTTCATGATAGGGTTGGATCAGTTTTAAGTAAGCGTCCCGATCCCCCCGCTTGGCCTGATCCACCAGTTTCTTTTCATTACCAGCGATCTGCGTCACGGAAAGTGATAAACTCCGGTTCGATGACCGGTCCATAGCCGACGGTCGGATTGGGCACCGGGAAGGTGACAACCTCAATGGCCCCCACCAGGGTCCTCCCCAACCCCAGAACCACCCCTCGGCCCAGACCGACGGACATCCCAGCCAGCGATCCGGATTTCTCGGTCGTTTTAAACACCTGGAGAAACAGTTCCATCCATCCTGTGGTTAAATTGGCAGCCCCTCGACCCAACTTCTGGATCGGGCCATTCCCCATGGAGGCCTCCGCTTGAACCGGCCAGCCGGCTTGAACCGCCGAAAGCATAAGGGACCCAATCACCGCTGAAACAACCCACCTGCTTGCCGTCTTATTCATAGGTTACCCTCCCTCCATGTCATTTCGAGGCGAAGCCGAGAAATCTCGAGATCTCTCACTTCGTTCGAGATGACGCACTTTCACGGCCGGATGAACAGCGAAGCCCCCTCAAAGTCCAGCCGTGTGACCCGGACGACCGGGTTCTTCCCTGTAATGATCACCTGCCCTTTCGCCTCCGGGTCGATATCGTAGTCGTACAGCCCGGACCGGTCAATCGTCTGCAGATTCACAAATTCATTGGCCGCGATGGTCTGCTCGGGAATTCCGGAAGTGAGAATCTTGCCCGGCGGACTCTCAATCTGGAATCTTTCCAGAATCAGGTCTTCCTTCTTCTCGGCCTGTTTGAATTTGAGCCGGATCTTCCATTTCGGGGTGTTGTCCGTGCTCACCACGAGCTCCACGATCCCATCCTTCTTGATCCCGTAAAAATCTCCGATGGAAAAGGCGCGGATCTCGCCCGGAGCGGGCATCGGCAGTTCCGCCCCTTCCGTGATGGTGGCGCCGGTCGAGGCGACGTTCCGGATGTTGGTGAAGGAGGTGAGTTCCTTGACCTCGCCGGCTTTGCTTAAAACCAGATACAGCTTGACGGCGGTTGCCCTCTTGATCGACAGGGAAGAGAGCCCCTCTCCCTCGGTCATCGGCAGGAGCCGGTTTAAGTTGTCGTAGTAAAGAAAGGCCAAGCGCTCCACCTTTTCCTGTTCGGAATGTTCGATGATATCCCGCGTTTTCCCGGCGTACGATTCGAAGATCCTTTTCACAGAGGGATCCCAGCGGAATACCTTGATCACTGTAGAATCATTCTCCGCGTCCGGGGTATAGAGGATTTTGATCTTCGCTCCGAGCGGGATCGGATCGGTGAACTGGACCACGTCGTCGGGCAACTTGGGGCTCCGGCTGTCTCCATAAGTGAATTTGACCGGAACAGGAATGTAGTCGTCCGAACCCGGCTTCTTCACCTCGCCGACCGGCGTGGGAGCTCCCGGTTTGAACTGTTTTTCCAAGATGAACTTCTGGTCATTGTTCCTGACCGGATCGGGAGCATGGGAGGTGTCGGTCCAGAGCGGAACGAAGCTGATGGAACTTAAAGAGGCATCCGTCATCTCCACCGCGTCCTGAATCCCCTCTCCGTCGGTTCCTCCTTCCAAAAGGTCGTTCATCACTTCGTCCGACACCTTCTGTAAGACCAGCCGGGTGCCGGTGTGTTTCCATGCCTCGACCCCGGTCTGAAGGAGCATCACGTCCAACCCCGCGATGATCGCCAGGACGGTCATCGAAACCAAAAGCTCCACAATGGTGAACCCGCGCGCACCAGCGCACCCGTCATTGCGAGGCCCCAAAGGGGCCGAAGCAATCTCCGCGGAGATCCCTCGTCGGCCTGGGGGCCTCCTCGGGATGACGTTCGGCCAGCAGACTTGACGCTCGTTGCACTCGCGTAAGTCTGGGCCGAACGTCATTTGCTCACAATGGTCACGAAGCTGACCACCGGCTTTGAGGCCAATGAATCCCGAAGGACGTACACGGTGACCTTCATCGGTTTTTCATCCGGATCAACGATGCGGACCGTGAACCAAAGGGTTTTGTTTAAGACGATGGGGGGGCTGACCACGTTGCCGATCGCCTTCAGCTGCTCCTCGGAGAGGGACAGATTCTTGATCTTTTCCACCTCTTCCCGACCCAGGTCCAGAGCGGTCCGAAGCTCATCCACCATGTCCGCCTGCTCAATGGCGGTAGCGAACAGACGCATCAGCGGCATCGCCGCGATCGAGATGATGAGCAGGGTCAGCAGGATTTCAATGAATGTAAATCCCCGTTCGGTTGGACAACTGGTGCCGTATTCCATAGTCTTCTTGAGCCATTCGGCGTTCGTGACGTGCCCGTCTGTATGAGTTGTCCAACCGAACCCAGGGAGAGAACCACTGCCTGGTTCTCTCCCTGGTATCCCTCTCTCCGGCAAAAGCGAAAGGTGCTGTTGGGGGAGATTTCCCATCTCCCCCAACACCCCCCTCTTCCAGAGGAAGCTATTCATATTTGACGACGCTAACGCGGCGGACATCCCGGACCACCCCGATGGCGGTCAAGGTGGACGATTTGGGGTCGATGATCACCTGATAGGCGCCGGGCCCCAAGGCGGTCACCGGGATGTTTCCCCGCCCCCCTCCAAAAACGTCCAGCCCGGTCTTGATCTCGTAAAGCCCCTGCGCCAGACCGGCCTCCACCAGATACTGGGCCTGCAGACGGTCGATCTCCAACGTGATGGAAAGCAGGCGGGAATACACCATCCCGATCAAGGAAGCGCCGATCGCCCCCAGGAAAAACAGGATGAGGATGAGGGTGATTAAGGCGATGCCTCGGGTGGGCGGGGCCTCACCACTGGCTCGGCCGCTGATCGGCATACTCCCCCCAGGATTTGTCAAGGGGCTGATCCACGTTAATCACCACGTCAGCGGTATCGGTCCTGTAGACCCACCCCCCCTCGCCGGTCAGCGGATCATCGGACCTCTGGGCCCGCCGGGTGTTCAATCCTTTCTTGTTGGAAACGAGCTCCGGAGGCATCTTTTGAAGGTAAGGCTTCTGGACCCCCGCGTCGGAGTAGCTGTGGGTCAACAGATCATCCAGCGTCGAAGGGTACGCCCCCTCCTTCGCCCGGAACAGGGTGATCCGGGTGCGCAGGGTGTCCAGGTTGCTTTTAGTCGCCGCCACCCGGGCCTCGGTGTCAAAACCGATGAAGTTGGGGATGATCGCGGCCGCCAGGATCGCGATGATACTGATGACGATCAGAAGCTCAATCATGGTGAAACCACGACGATTCATAGGATACTCACCTCCTGTTTGTTCTGTCATTTCGAGGCGAAGCCGAGAAATCCCAGGGATCTCTCGCCGCTTCGCGGCTCGAGATGACGGCTTCGCCGTCATCTTCTAAAGACACGGACGAGCTGAAAGATCGGCAAAAGAACCGAAAGCGCGATGAACCCGACAAACAACCCCATGGTCAGAAGCAGGATCGGTTCCAGCGTGGAGGTCAAGGTCCTCAAATCCCGGTCCACTTCGGAGTCGTAGAAATCGGAGAGGTGCAGAAGGATCTCATCGAGGGAACCGGTCCTTTCCCCCGCGGAGATCATTTGGCACAGGGTCGGCGGGAAAACTTGGGCCACCCGAAACGGATCCGCCAGATTCGCCCCTCCCACCACCGCTTCCCGGATGTGGATCAAGGCCTGACGAACGACCTGGTTGCCGACGATCTCCTGGGTGATCGTCAGGGCCGGGACCGCCTGAATGCCGCTCTTTAAGAGGGCGCCCATGATCCGGCAGAAGCGGGCCAGGATTGTCTTCTGGATCAGCGGGCCCAAGATCGGCACCTTCAGCTGCCATCCATGGAGCCGATACAGCCCCATCGGAGTCCTGGCATACTTTCGGAGGAGGAAAAATCCTCCCACGGCCGCGACCGGGACCAGGAACCAGAGGCGGCTCAAAAACCGGCTGATCGCCAAAAGGATCGCCGTGGGCAAGGGGAGCTTAGCGCCCGCTTCTTCAAAGATCCCGACAAATTTTGGAAGGACCGCCACCAGCAGGAAGGTGATGATCGACAGGGACATGAAGACCAAAAGACAGGGATACGCCAAGGCCGACTGGATCCTGCCGCGCAGTTCCAACTCTTCCTCGCTGACGGAGGCCAGCCGTTCCAGGATCTCATCAATGATGCCGGCCGCCTCCCCGGCCCGGATCATGCTGACAAAGAAATTGGAGAAGAACCGGGGGTGACGGGCCAGCGCCTCGGAGAAACTCATCCCCCCTTTCAAATCCTCGACGACCAGGATCAGGGCCTTGCGGAAAGGAATCGACCGGGTCTGAATGGCAATCCCGTTGACGGCCTCCATGAGGGGCAGCCCTGAGCGGACCATCATGGCCAGTTGCCGGGTAAAGAAAACGACCTCTTGAGGACGGTGCGGCTGGAGGCGCTGCTGGAGCCGATGGAGGGTGGCCGCCAGCCCCCCGAATTCCTCAACGAGGATAACCTGGTAGCCCAGTTCCCGTAAGGATAGGGAAACCGCTTTCGGGTCCTCCGCTTGAACCACCCCCGTCAGGGGGATCCCCGACCGATCCCGAGCTTTATAGCGGTACTGGGGCATTTTCCCCTTTAGCGGAATCCAAACGGCGTTATCGCTTGAGAGACGGCTTTCCCTTTTGCTTTCTTCGTTTCCTGCCCGGAAAAGTTCCGATTGCGCTGCTTCCGGGCTTGATAATCGTCAATCTCCTTGATTCGTCGGGTCGCGGAAGCCACCAAGGTATGCTTGGGATATCGGTCCAGGAGCCAATCTAAGTTTGCCTTCGCCCGGGAAGGATCCTGCAGACGATTCAAGCAGATCTCGCTGGCCCGCCAGAGTCCCCAGGGGGCGTAGAAATTATTGGGGTAGTTCTTCGCGAGATTCTCGTACAGATCCACCGCGGTCAAGAGACGCAGCGGCTCCGGCGTACTGGAGGCCTGGAGGGTTTTCCCGAACTCGAAATCCTGCGCCTTACGGAAAACCTCCGTGGCGTTCAACCGGTCATTCACCCCCTCCAGTTCACTGCCCTTGGCGCCCGTCGGCGTCAATGCCATCAGATACGGGGTAATGACGACTACCAGCTCCTTTTGTTCATAGGTCTTCGACCGGTTCGAAAAAAGCAGACCAAAAAAGGGGATGTGTCCCAACAGGGGTATCCGGTCCCTGATCGATGTCTCGTCCTCTTTAATTAAACCGGCGATCACCACGGATTCCCGGTCCTTGACGATGATCGTCAGGTCCGCCTCCCGGGTGGTGATCCGGGGGCCAGCATCGATGGTGGAGGAAACGGAGCTCACCTCCGGGTGGATCTTCATTTGGATAAAACCGTTCTGGGTCACCTTAGGGGTCACCCGCATGGTGATCCCGATGTCCACGAACCGAGTGGTCTGCAGGGTTCCCGTGGTGGTCTGGGTGGTTTCCTTGATCGGGAATTTCTCGCCGATGGTGATTTTGGATTCCACGTTGTTGAGGGTCGCCACCGAAGGGCTGGCCAACACCTTGACCCGTTTATTTCGGATCAAGGCATCTACGGTCCACGTGGTCGTCGTCGGCCCATTGGCGACCGTGAAGGTCAGGGGATGCGTCGTCAAGTCCGAGGAAGGTCCTGAGATGTCATAGGTCCCACTGGAAAAGGCCAGAATCCGCTCAGAACCCAGCGGGGAACCGATTCGAGTGGGAATATTAAAGGCGACACTGGAAAGCTTCAACCCCAGATTGTCCAGGTCGGTATGGGTGATGTCCAGCACGCGGGCCTGGATGAGCACCTGCTGAGGAGCCAGATCGATCTTTTCCAGAATCTTCTTCATCGCCTGGATCTTTGAGATCTTGTCGGTGACTAAGATCCCGTTCTGGACCTCGTCCGCCTTTAAGACCGCCGACTCCGAGGCCTCTTTCTTGACAAACTCCAGCGCCACATCGGGCTGAATGAAATTTAACAAGAGGACCTCGGTCGCCAACTGCTCCTCTTTGCTGACCACCTTCAGGATCGAGCCTTCCCAAATATAGGTATAGCCGTTGAGGCCCAGAATCTGGTCCAGCGCCTCCCCGAGGGTCACCCCTTTTAAAGAAATGTTCACCGTCCCCTTGATCTTTTCATCCGCCACGATGTTCAGCTCGTACGTCTTGGCCAGCCCGCTTAAGACCGACCGGAGATCCGCGCCGGTCAGGGAGAGGGTGATGATTGTTTTCAGGCGCTCCTTGGCCTTATCCTGGGTCGATTGAGTGGATTGAGGAGGAGGGGGAGGGTTCCCCATCTCAGGCACGGAGGTTCCCTGCTCGGAAGAGCCGGCTTCGTCCCCCGTGATCCCCTGCGAATTCGCGAGCTTTGTTTCTAAAGCCCAAGAAATCCCGCCCAGAAGAGATAGACCGATGAAGAGCACGATTGCCCGTTTCAAGGAGAGCCCCCCTTCTCTTGCCCTACAGGCGTAAGGACGAACCGCCGATTCCCCTGTTCCAGAAGAACCCGGTTGGTTTCGATGGCGACGATCTTCTTGCCCTGGATTTGATCCCCCACGTGGTAAATCTCATTGTTGATCATGGCGACCGCGGGGCGACCGTTCTCCGAGAAGATCCCGCCCAGCTCCAACCCTACCGCCTGCATCTCTTCCTTGGGCCGTTCGGAGGTGAGAAAGGGGTCCTTCGCTTCCTTTATCCCCACCTCCTCCAGAAGACCAAAGATTTCCTTCCGTTTGGCTTCTTTGGCTTCTAAGGTTTCTCCCATGAGGCTGCCCAAGAGAAGCACCGCATGGGGACGGGAGACCTCCTTGCCTTCCACCTTCACCTTGATCCCCTCCACCTCCTGGTAAGGACGCATCTTCTCCAAAAAATCGATGTAATTCAACAGCCCATCAAAGGTGGCGAAGGCGTCGATCTGAACCATGAGCTTCCGGTAAGGCTGCCCCTGGGATTGGCCCGGGGCCGACGGGGTCCTCTCCACCACCGCCGGTTCTTTCTGCTGGATCGGGCGAATGGAGTTCAGCGCCATCTCAAACCGGCGCCGATCTTTGACCAAGGAGTCGAGGAGTTGATCCACATCCTGGAAATCCAGAAGGTCCTTCTCCGCCGCCGTCAGATCCTGGTACCGGGCGGCAATCTCCTCCTTGAGCCCGGCGATTTCCCTCCGACGCCTTTCAAGATCCGGCCGGCGGACCAAGAGGCGCTCCTTTTCGCTCTGCTGAGAAGAGATTTGACTCCGGATCTCCCGGATCATTTTCGCCCGGGGCTGATAGTTGAGCCGGATCACCCCCGCCCCCAGGACGACCGTCACCCAAAGGACAATCCATGTCTTCTCCCGGGGCCCCAGCTTCCCCAACGGCAGTTTAAGGTTTAAGGGGGCCATCGGTTTTCAGTGCAACCGGCAAAGGATCTCAAATTTCACGATCGAGGTGCTCCCGATATTATCCTTCTCCGTATAGTTGAATCCCACACTGGAAAAATGGGGCGATTCCTTCAGATTCGCCATGAATTGGGTCACTAGGGCTTCATCCGGCGCCCCGCCGGTGATCCTTAGACCCCCGCCGGTTCCCGTCTCCAATTCCGTCAGCCACACCCCATGGGGAATGTTCCGGCGCAATTCCTTAAGCACCGTGGCCCAAATCCGCGGCCGATTCTTGGCTTCTTTAAGATAAGCGATTTTCCAATCAATAAATTTCTTCTGGCGGTCCAGCTCCTGCCCGATCTGGTCAATCTGTTTTGAGAAAACCTCCGCGTTCTGTATTTCCACCCGAAGGGTCTGCGTCTCCTTGTCCAACAGCCGGAGTTTCCTCTTGGCCCCATGAAGGAGAATCGAATCAAGGGCCGCGGAGGAGACCCCCAGAAACAGGATGCTCCCCACGATGGTGGCCAAGATCCGGGGGAACTCCCGGTCCACCTCCATCGTCAAGCGCTCGCCAATGCTCAGGCGCGCTTCGTCCGGAAGAAGATTCACTCGATCCATCCGTACCCTCCCTATTCCATGGCTTAGGTCACCGACCGCAGGGCCAGCCCGATCGACACCGCCAGCCGCTGCGCCCAGCCGGGCTGAATCTGCAGTTGGACCTGCGGGTCGATCTCCAGCGTCTTCAAAGGGTCAACCAACTGCACTGGAACCGACAGCCGGCTTTCCAAAAATTCGGGAAGGTATTTGAGCAGCGCTCCCCCGCCGGTGATGAGGAGCCGATCCATCCGCTCCGCCTGGGTCCCTCCCAGCTCAAAAGCAAAATAGCGAAAGGAATGCTCAATCTCCGCGACCAACTGTTCCAGATGGAGGCCTAAGGCGTGAGAAACCTTGACCCGATCCTCGGACTCATGCCCGGTTTCATGGCGGTCTTCCTCCAACGCCATCTTCGATATCCCGTACTGCCGCTTCATCTGCTCCGCGGCGGGATAGTCCACCTGGCAGTAATCGGCGATCGCCCGGGTCACCGAATCGGCTCCGACGGGAAACGATCGGTTGAAGCGGACCACCCCGCCCCGAATCAGGCTTAAGTGGGAAACCTTAAACCCGATTTCCAAATGCCCGACCGTTTCGCTCGGCTTCCAGAGCTTCATCCGCTCCAAACCGTAGAAACCAGCCAGGCTGATCGGCTCCAAGGCGATCACCTTGAGTCCCTGATCGACGAACAGCCGCCAGTAAGCCAGGAGGGGCTCCCGAGGAGAGGTCACCACAAGGACCTCCTGCTGGCTCTGTCCCTCTTCCATCAGCTCGCCGGTCAGAATAAACCGGATGACGGACCGGTCGGGCTGGATCGACATCTTTTCCTGAACCTCCCACACCACCGCCCGCTCCAAGTCGGCCATCGGCATCTTCGGCAGTCGGATCGGCTCCACCACCCCATCCTGATGATAGAAGCTTAAGACCAAAGCCCCGGACAGAAGGCCTTGTTTCCTCATCCGGGAAATCCGCTCCTGAATCGCCATCTCCCGTTCCGGCCCTTCGCTTAAGCCCTCGGGGAACTCTTCGATCGCGGCGGCCGTGATCCTCGCCTGGGCGCCGAGACGTTCCAGCCGAACCACCTTGATGGCAGTGGTCCCCACATCCAGCCCCACCACCCGCTGTCTTCTTTTGCTTTTGTCTCTGTTGAGAGGAGGAATCCATCGGATCATGGACTTGAAGCGTTGGGCGAGGGGCTTGAGTAAAACCGGGGTGACGGCCGGAGCTTGCTGGGCAGCCGGGGCTGGAGCAGGGACATCCTCTCCATTCCCGGGCGGCTCCTGGCCCTGCTGAAACAGAGCCGTCGGAGCTACCTTGCGGGAAGAGCGAGGCCGCTCAAACAGTTTCCGCAGAGTGTCGTTGAGATCGGGCTGATCTTGCGACACGGGCGAGCACCTCTCCAGTTAACCGCCGATAATCCCCCGCCCCACGAGACCCAGGAGCATAACGGGTCACGGGCTGTCCCATCATGGGGCATTCCGCCAACGCCGCGTTCAGGTGAATCGGCGAATCGAAAAGCTGTTCCTTAAAATATTCCTTCAGCGCTTGGAGCATCGAACGGTTCAGCTTGGTCCGGGAATCGAACAAGGTCGGCAGGATCCCCAGGATCGAAAGTTGGGGGTTTGAATTTTCCCGAACAAGCTCGATGGTCTTAAAAAGCTCCCGCATTCCATCGAGCGAGTAGAACTGCGTCTGAATCGGGATCAGGACTCGATTCGCCGCCGTCAGGGCGTTGATGGTCAAAACGTTCAAGCTGGGGGGACAGTCGATGAGAATGAAATCGAACAGGTCTTCCAGTTCCTTCAACCGAGTTTTCAGGATCTGGTCCCGCTGCGGGACCGACAACAGCTCCATCTGCGCGGAGGCCAAGAGGCCGTTGGCCGGAAGGAGCTTCAGGTTCCGATGGAAGGTCCCCTGGATCCCTTTGGACAGGGGCAGTTCCTTCCTTAGAAGAATGTGATAAATCACAATCTCCATCTCTTCGCCGTTTAAACCAACCCCCAAGGTGGCGTGCGCCTGGGGATCCAGATCCACC
The DNA here is from genome assembly GCA_016201735.1 of Candidatus Omnitrophota bacterium. Lineage (GTDB taxonomy): Bacteria > Omnitrophota > Gorgyraeia > 1-14-0-20-64-10 > 1-14-0-20-64-10 > JACQCH01. Next base: position 8,044 of record JACQCH010000029.1, on the reverse strand, counting down.
AACAGGACCCGATAACCCACCTCCGCCAGGCAGGTGGAGAGATTGACGGCGGTGGTGGTCTTGCCGCAGCCCCCTTTCTGATTGATCACCGCGATGCAGACGGCTTCCCGTAGCTCAGGAAGCGAGGGCATCGGGGACCCGACGGCCGCGCCGGCTTGTCCCGACTTGGCGTGATAAGCCTTTAGGAGTTCTTCTCGGAGATCCACGCCTGTTCTTCTCCCTCTCCCCAGGAACGATTCAGTTTTCCGCGGGCCAATTTCAGAAGCCGGCTGGGTGAATGTTCTTTCCGAGGCGCCAAGACCGAAACCAGCCGCCATTGGACCGCCGCGGCCGTCTCTAGTTTTTTTACCTCCAGAGATCCTTCCAATGTCTCCCTGAGGCGCTGGATCATCATCGAAAATCCATCCGCCTTGACGACCGCCAATACCGCGATGAGGCTGTCCGAAGAGATCCGGAAGATCGGGTCCTCCTTCCTCAAATCCTCCCGCAGGACCTGCTCGAATACCCTCAGGGTTTCCGCCGCGAACCCATCGCGGGAGGCCTGGCTTCTTGGGCCGTACCGGACCTGACAAAGAATGATTCCCAGCGACTGATTCATCTGCCGGACATGGTTCCACAATCCTTCGATGAAATCCTCCAGGATCTCCTGCTCCGAGCGGATGGGGAACGTGACTTGAAACTGGCTTCCCTTTCCCGCCCGGCTTTTGACCTTGATCTCTCCCTGGTAGGCCTGAACAATCCTCTTGACGATCGCCAACCCTAAGCCGGATCCCTGCGAGGCACCCACCTCCGGATGGTCGACATGATAAAACTCCTCGAAGATCTTCGGCAGATCCCTGGAGGAAACCCCGACACCGCTGTCGCTCACCCGGAGAGTCAAACGGCTGGCTGTCTGAGAAATTTCCAGTTCAACCCGCCCCCGCGACGGGGTGAACTTGACCGCGTTGGCCAGAAGATTCAGCAGGATCTGAGCCAGCTCATCCGGATTCATCCAAAACCGGACCTCCTTGGCCGGAAGGCGGGTGTTCAGCCGCAGCTTCTTCCGCTCCACCTCCCCCTCGAGAGAGCGCAGAACCTCTTGACCCACGCGGGCCACATCGACGAACTCTCTCGGGGTCTGAACAGATCGCCCCTTGGGCTTGGACAAGGTGAGGAGATTCCCCACCAGGGTGGACATGGAATGGCAAAGTTCCCGCACCCGCTGAATGGAATCCCTCTGAGGATTCCTGAGGTCCCCCAATTCCCCCGTTAGGAGAATGGAGGCGTAGCCGTTGATCGAAGAGACCAGGGTGCGCAACTCATGGAAGGTCGTCGCCAACCCTTCCGACTGCAGCCGGAACAACCCCTGTGGTTTAGGCATTAACGGGATGCCTGCTGCTTTTCTTGAAGGTGGCGCAAAATGATCCGCAAGGGATATCCCTCCCTCTTCATTCGCTGGATCTCCTTGAGGCGCCGGAGAGCCGTTCCTTTGGAAAAAAGGCGCTTGTTTCCCTGGCGGTCCGCGACCGGCAGCATTCCCAGATTCACATAGTAATTCAGCGCTGAGAAGCTGACCCCCGTGAACCGGGTGATTTCCTGCATGGTGACCAGCCCTGTCTTATTCATCGTCAGCCGAAACATTACCATAAACAACGCTTGTTGTCAATAGTTTATTCACAGCGCTTGGTGTAAACGCGGCAAGCTCTGCGATATCGTCATCGCGAGGCCCCCGGAAGAATAACTTAAGGAAGGAGCCGGCGCAGGAGGTTGCAGAGGGCTTCCTCGGAAAAGGGCTTGGTCAGGTAGAAATCCACCCCCACCTTCCTGCCCTTCTCCTGATCCTCCGGCCGATCCAGGATAGTGAGCATCACGATCGGGATCCCTTTGGTTTTCTCACTGAACTTGAGCAGCCGGGTGACTTGGAACCCGCTCAATTTCGGCAGCAGCGCGTCGAGCAGGATCAGGTGGGGGGAAAGTTCGCGGGCCTTTGTCAGTGCCTCCCGCCCGTCGACAGCGAGGGTTACCTGATATCCCTGGGATTCGAGGAATTGGCGGACGGTGCCGGCGTCCTTAAGATTGTCCTCAACCAGGAGGATCCGACGGATGGACTTTAGGATCCCTTCAGAGAGTCGACGTCCGCCTGGCTGTGGACCACCACATGCACGTAGCCGGCCGGCTTATCGCCGGGCCTTTGGGTGATGCAGCCATCCAAATGAAAGGTCTCGGCCTCCACCGGTCGGTTCGAGAGAGCCAACGCCAGGTGAGTCAGAAGGGCCAGGGCGATGGCGAACAGCAATCCGTTGGTAACGCGTGAAGAATCCATGGTTCCCTCCCAGACAGTTTACTTCCGGGCTTAACTGCTTGCTTTTTCTCCAAGGAGGCGCTTGATTTCTTTGAGGAGCTCTTCCGGCTCGAAGGGTTTGGTGATGTAGAGATCGGCTCCGACCTCCAGCCCCAAGGTCCGGTCCGCCTCCTGCGTGCGGGCGGTCAGAATGATCAGAGGAATATGCTTGGATTTGGCGTCGAACTTGATGAGCCGGGTCGCCTTGAAACCGCTGAGCTTGGGCATCATCACGTCCATAATGATGAGGTCCGGCTTATGCTCCCGGATCAAGCTCAAGGCCTCCTGCCCGTCGCGACCCGTGACTACTTCATACTCATGCGCTTCGAGTTTTATCCGAAGGATATTCAGCGTATCCAGATCGTCGTCAATCACAAGGATCGTTTTCATCTGTATCCCCTTATAAGGCCGGCTACTCTTCGAAGTCGTGCTCGGTCACCCGAAGCACTTCTTCAACCGTGGTTAACCCCTCGAGAACCTTACTGATCCCCGCCTTGCGTAGGGTCGTCATCCCCTCCTTCACCGCCTGCTCTTTGATTTCCCGGGAGGAGGCCTTCCTTAAGACAAGATCCCTCACCACGTCGGTCGTTTCCATCAGCTCATAGACCCCGGTCCGGCCCCGATAGCCGGTTTTCTTGCACTCCTCGCATCCCTTCAACCGATACAGGATAGTCTTCTTGCCCGGGCTGATCCCCAGACTCTTCAAGATCTCCGGTGTCGGTTCATAGGGTTCCTTGCATTTCGCGCACAAGGTGCGGACCAACCGCTGCGCCAGGACCCCCACCACTGACGAGGCGGTGAGGAACGGCTCCACCCCCATATCGATCAACCGGGTCAGCGCTCCCGGAGCGTCGTTGGTGTGGAGGGTCGAAAAGACCATGTGCCCGGTTAATGCCGCGTGGATCGCGATCTCCGAGGTCTCCAGGTCCCGGATCTCTCCGATCAAGACGATGTCGGGGTCCTGCCGCAGGATCGACCGAAGCCCGTTGGCAAAAGTCAATCCGGCCTTCACATCCACTTGGGATTGGCGGATCCGGGGGATTCGGTACTCGACGGGGTCCTCCAAGGTGATCACATTCTTCTCCACCGCATTGACGGTCCGCAGGGCGGCGTAAAGGGTGGTGGTCTTGCCGCAGCCGGTGGGTCCGGTCACCAGAACAATCCCGTGCGGCCGGCTCAAAAGGGTGTCAAATCTGGAAAGGGTCCCCAAATCAAAACCCAGCTGCTCCAAGGTCAAGGTGATCGCGCTCTTATCCAGGACGCGGATCGAGACGTTCTCGCCATGAATCGTTGGGAAGGTGGAAACGCGCAGGTCCACTTCCTTTTCTCCCACCTGCGTCTGGATCCGGCCATCCTGGGGAAGCCGGCGCTCCGCGATGTCCATGTTGGCCATGATCTTAATCCGGGAGATGATGGCCAACTCCATGCTCTTCGGAGGCGGGGAAACATCATAGAGGATTCCGTCAATCCGGTACCGCAGATACATCGACGTCTCCTCCGGCTCAACGTGGATGTCACTGGCCCGGTTGTCCACGGCGGCCTTGATGATCGCGTCAACGATCTTGACCACCGGGACCTTTTCCGCCGCCGCGATGAGGCCGGTTACCTGGTCCGAAGCGCTCCCCGTTGTCCCCGCCGCCTGCATCCGCTTTCGATCGAGAGACCTGGGAGAGGCCGGAACAGATTTTATCCCCCCCGGCGCGGGGGAGACCTTCGCCTCGCCCGATCCCTCGAGCCCAATCCCCCGCATCACTCCTTCCAAGGAGCCGGCGGACCCCAAGTACCGGTCCAGGGCCCGTTCGATGGCGCTCTTGGTCCCAAAAAGGGGATCGATCTCATAATGACTCAGGAATCTCAACCGATCGATGACCCGGATATTCAGAGGATCCGTCATCGCGACGGTGACGGTCTTGTCCACTTTAAAAAGAGGGATAATCTGATTCTTTCGGAGGATTTCTTCCGGAAAGAGGGACAGGACTTCCTTGTCCACCTCGTAGGTGGAAACGTCAACGAAGGCGATGCCCAGATGGTCCGCCAAGGCCTCGATCACCTGCTGCTCGGTGGCAAAACCCATCTCGATGAGCACCTCTCCGAGGAGGCGGCCGTTCAAACGCTGTTTTTCCGTCGCCTCCTTCAGCTGATCCGGTGTGACAATCCCTTTCTTGACGAGCTGCTCACCAATAAGTTTGGAGGCGTCCCGCGTTAAGGTTGCCATATTTCACCGCCTTGAAGTAAACCATAGAACCCCCAAGAAGTCAATGCAGCCAGGACGCGCCTCACCCCGGCCCCTCCTTCGGAAGAGGGAACGCCGTCGTTCATGAGATCACCACCTTGGAAATCTGAAGCGTGGCCTTCAGCGGGTTCTGCAGTTTTTCATCCTGTTTTGCGTCAAGCCGGTCCACCCGCAGGAGCAGCGGAGACTGCTCAATCTCGTAGATGAAGCGGGTCAATCCTTCCAGCGAACATTCGGTGTCAATGACCACCTCGTACCACTTCACCATATTGGAACTTTCCACCGGGCGGGGTTTCAAGTTCATGACCGTCACCCGGGCGGACCGGGCGATGGACTCCACCTCCTTTAACAGCCGCGACGTTTCCTCATCGTCTGAGGTCGACCCCTGCATCAGGTACTGATACCGGTTGGCCACCCGCAGGATCTCATCCCGTCCGGAGACGGTCCGCTGGTAAGCCACCCATTGCTTCGCGCGAAGGGCGGTCTCCCGATGAAGGGACTCCAATCGATCCAGCACCGGTCCCACCGCGAACCGGAAAAATAGGCAGGCCAGCATCACCCCTGCGGTGGCCCATACCAACAGTTGTTCCCGCGGCTTCAATTTGGAGAGCCAGCTCTTCACCCCGCCCCTCCGAAGTTCCGCTTCCATCCCTGCAGGGATGGAAGCGCTGTGCCGAAGGCACAGATGCCCTCGGCTGTTGCCCAAAATCTTAAAGAATTTATCCCCTCTGCCGAGGGCATACTTCGGAGGGGCGGGGTCACGAGGGCGCCTTCGGGGGCCGCTTCGCCATCTCGCAGGTCAAAAGAAAGTCGGCGACTTCCTTGTCTCCGGACTTGCGTTTTGCCACCGACTTGGTCTTGACCGTTCCGAAGATCGGCAGCCGCTCAAGGGCCGTCACAAATTCAAAGATCCGGGACATGTTGGCCGAATAGCCCTTGACCGCCATTCCTTTCCCCGCCTCAAAGTGCACCTCCGTCAGAACCACATCTTCCGGCACCATCCGGTAGAGCCGGTCCAAGAGCCGCAGGATCGTGGTTTCCCCCCCTAATCGCTGTTGGGAAAAGCGGACCCTCATCCTGGCCTTCTCCACCTCGGAGGCCCCGGGGGCTAAAGCGGCGACCTGCCGGTCCAACTCGCTCAGCCGCTGAACTCCAACCATGATCTCCTCAATAAAGATCAGGGAAAGAACCGTTAGGATGGAGACCAGGAGAACCCCCAGTTTCGCAATCTCCGTTCCCCGGGCCTTAAGTATCCGGCGCAGCATCAGCTCCTCGGGAACAAACCCGGCCAGAGGAGGCTCTTCGGTCTGCCCCACCCCCAAGAGGGCGGTCAGCGATGGGGCGGGACTTTCCGGCATCACCGCCGGGATCGAAAGGCCGTCCAGAGGATCCGCCGGAATGATCGAAATTCCCAAGGAACCCAGACGATTCATCAGCGGATCCACGCAGGCCTTGGGTCCTATCACGGCCAACGCCACGGGCCCCTTGCCCTTGGTCCCCGCCTCGCTCTGATAGGAGGCGAATGAAAAATTCAACTCCTTCATCAACTTCTCGACTCCTGACTCCGCGTCTTCGCCGGATTCCGGATATCCCGTTAAGAGCCGGGTCAGCCCGATGGGAATCGCCCGGGTAAACTCCAGATGACCCCGGGAGACGATCAGGAAATCCGAGAAAGTCGTGTCCAGGTCAAGAACCGCCGTCTTCTCGCCCGCCGAGAGAAGCGGCTCGATGGAAGGATGGCGGCTCACCCAGCGGACAATCCCTTCGGAGCTGGTCATCACCTGGTCCACCTCAAGCCCGCCGATCGTCGCCAGGTTCACCGCGTGGGCGACGATCTCCCGCTTGGCGACCAGAAGAAGGATGCGGGAATAGCCCTCCGGAGTCACCTCCAAAGCAACGTGGGAACTCATCACCTCTTCGGGAGCATAGGGGGTGAGTTTTCCAAGCTGCAGGCGCAGCATCTCGGCAATCTCCGCCGGTTTGGAGGAAGGCATCTCCAAGATCTGAACAGACATCGCTTGACGGGGCAGGATCACCCAGGTCTTGGGATGGGTGGGGCCGGTTTTAAAGGCCGCCAACCACTCCTCGGGCAAGAGGGCGGCCTCCTGCCCGAGAAGAGAGACTTGGAGTTTCCGGGGAACCCAACCTCCTTGGGCCCGCTCCACGAGCAGCCCTTTGACCTGCCCCTCTCCAATGGCGACGATGAGCCGCTCCTCGGTCTTTTTTTCCCAGTTCATCTTCGGGATCTTCACCCCGCCCCTCCGGAATGATGAAGCGGCCCAGACCGCTTCACTGCGCCGAAGGCGCAGGTGCCCTCGGCTAATCTCCAACCGAACCTTAGAAAACAGGTCCCCTCTAATAAGCCGAGGGCACGATTCCGGAGGGGCGGGGTCAGATTAATCTTCATGCCACTCCAATACCCGTCCGGTGGCAAGTTCCACCACGCACCGGATCTGCCTCTGGATGCCCGGCCGGCTGACGAGCCGTCCGTAACCCACGAGACGGAACAGCTCGGACCCAACGGTGAAAAGGCCTGAATTGCTTGAGGCGGAGGCTTCCGCCAACAATTCATCGGTCAAACCAATGGCATGGCTCAACTCCGACGGAAAAGCTGCCACTGAGGTAAAGATCCGGTCATCCTCCGTCCCGGAAGATCCGTCCGGACCCTTTCGATATTCCACAACCCGATCCATCAGAGCGTCCGACGTCCCCAGCGCCTTGAGGACCGGCTTCGGGGCTGTATTCAAGTTCACCTTGCCGTCCCCGAAAACGGTCACAAAATCTTTGATCTTAAGGAAGGAGGCGTAATCGACCCCCTTAATCAGGAGCAGTTCTTCCGCCGATTCAAACGGGCTGTTGCCCCGCCAGTCGACGATCGCCTGGGCGATCTCTTCCACCGAAGCGGGTGGAGGAAGTTCCACCTGGGCCAGCAACGCTGACAGGGTCTGTACCGATGCCTTGTTCAGGGACAGTTTGCCCCGCTCATCGAAGATTTCAAATTTCTCCCGCTTCATCTCCAGGAACGGTTTCCCTTCCTTCTGTCTCTCCTTCAAGAAAGCCACCGCCTCTTCCACGGAAGCCCAGGCGGCTTGAGTCATCTGAACCCGGCCGCTTAGAATCAGGGCCGCGTGAAGCTGCGTCTGGGCCCGGGCCGCCACGCCGATCGCCAGGACCGACAGAAAAGCCAAGATCCAGAGTGCCAAAATGAGAATCGATCCCGTATCCTGTCGTGGGGCGGTCCAAGATCCCCTTCTCGAGGAGGGGTTCTCAGCGATGCTTAGCCGGTACCACCCCTGTTTCTTTCGGGGGCCTGTCAGGGGGCAGGCCAGTTCCGGCATCGGGGCTCGTTCGGATGGATGGTTCACAGTGACCATGTCAGAGCATCGGGAGATGGCCAAATCCAACAGGACGTTCCATGGAAAGTCGTTCATTTCACCCCGCCCCTCCATGGGTCGGGACGCCCTCGCTGGGTGGACAAGAATCGGGGGCGT
>JACQCH010000034.1 GCA_016201735.1 Candidatus Omnitrophota bacterium | reverse complement strand
GATTCTCTGGGTGATCCGAGTGGCTCAGTCGGGAATCTCCACAGAGATCCTGCTGTCTACCTTGTACGGGCATCCCAAACTCCAGGTTGCAGAAAGCGGATAATCTCATGGCCATCCATCAATTTGCATGAGTCGTGTATTTAAGGTCATTCCTGGAAGGATTTTTGTTGACTCTTTCTAATTTGAATGATATTCTAGAAATATGGAATTTGGAAAAAAGATTCGGGCGTTAAGAAAAGAACACGGGCTAAGCCTTGAGAAATTGGCCGGAAAAAGCCGGGTGGCCTTGGCCACTTTAAGCCGGATTGAGAACGGCAAGGGGGAAGGAACCTTCCGAACCCACCAGAGAATCGCCGAGGCCTTCGGGATTCAACTAACCGAGATGTACCGGGGTCTTCAGGAACCGGAACAAGAAGCGATCTTCATCGAACCGGAGGATGCAGAGGAGGAGATCTTCACCTACGATGAAAAGGCCTCCGCCATCCTTCTCACCAAACAGGTCTCCCACAAACAGATGCTTCCACAGCTGATCGTCCTGCAGCCGGGAGGGAAAACGACGCTGGAACAGTACCGCAAAGGGACCGAACGATGGCTCTTCGGCCTGGAAGGGACGACCGATGTGATCGTCAGCAAGAAGAGCTATCGGCTCTCGAAGGGAGGAACCCTTTACTTCAAGGCCTCCTTGCCCCACCAACTCCAGAATGGAAATTCCGTCACGGGCAAAGTTATTTCGGTAACAAGCCCTGTTGTTCTTTAAAAGGAGAGAAATGAAGAACGTCGACAGCAAAGCAGCGATCCTGGTCTGCGATGACACCGCTGGAGTGCGGGATTCGCTCAAGCTGATTCTCGGGAAAGAATACATCCTGGCTTACGCCACGAACGGAGAGGAGGCCGTCGAGTACGTCAAGGCGCACCATCCAAAACTGGTCATCATGGACATCAAGATGCCGAAGATGGGCGGGCTGGATGCCCTTCGCCGAATCAAACGGGTTCGCCCTAAAGTCCGGGTGATCATGGCAACCGGTTACGAGTCCAGCGACGTCGCCGTCCAAGCGGTCCATCTGGGCGCCGACGATTACCTGGTCAAACCGTTTGACCGGGAGCAGGTCCGCACCAAAGTCCACGCCTTTCTTCCTTCCCCAAAGAAATCCGCTTAAAGCCCCTTGGGGGCCGTCATTTGACGCTTTCTTTGAAAATGTGGTAAGCTCCGTCTTATAAGGAGCTAACGATGACTTTCCCAATGAGCTTGCGGTACCGGATCGTCAGCCTGACAATGCTGTTTGCCGTCATCTTGATCGCGGTCTTCACCACCCTGCTCATCAACCGCCAGCTCCATCAGATCGCCGAGAACAACCAGTTTCGGGCAAGGATCGGCACTTTTGCCGCCAAGGGAGCTTTTGAGCGTGCCCTTCTCTCCAACATCCGGGCAGGCAACCCCGAGGCGGCCTTCCAAAGATTGATACCGATCCTCCAGCAGGGGCAGCTGGCTGAAGAGGTAATCGTCTCGGACTTAAAAGGACAGGTGGTGGCTGCCGGCAATACCCGGCGGATCGGCACCCAGTTGACGGAAGAAGAAAACCGATGGATCGAATACTCTCAAAAAACCTACAGCCCTGAGAGTTGGTTTTGCGCCCGGGTCCTGCCGGAAGAAATCTTGTTCTACACACCAATCACCCTGGACGATGTTCCCCAATACCTGGTCATCTTAAGATATTCCCTCGGAAACATGAGGCAGGCCATCCAGCAAATCGGTCAACTCTGTTTTCTGGTGGCGCTGGGGGTGATGGCCGTGATCGTTCCTTTATCCCTTCTGCTGATTCAAGCAATCTTAAGACCGATCCGGATTTTAAACCGAGCTACCAAGGATATCTCCGCCGGAAATTTGGGGCTCCGGGTGGCGGTTCACACGGAAGACGAGTTGGGAGAGCTGGCCGATACATTCAACAGCATGACCTCGGCCCTGCTGAAGATGAAGGAACGGGCGGAGAACGCCAACCCCTTGACGAAACTCCCCGGGAACAATGTGATCCACGAGGAGGTGGAGAAGCGGATCAAGGCAAAAAAGAAATTCGTTGCGATCTACTCCGACCTGGATAATTTCAAGGCATTCAACGACAAGTACGGGATCGGCGCCGGGGATCAGGCGATCAGGATAACCGCCTCCATCCTAAAGGAGGCGATCAAAAACGGGGGGACCGATGATTTCCTGGGCCACGAGGGAGGAGATGACTTCTTCCTTCTCACAAGTCCGGAAAGGGTAGATGAGGTCACCCAGCATGTCTGCACGGAATTTGACAAACGGATCAAGCAGCTCTACTCGCCGGAAGACCTGGGGCAGGGATACATCGTCTCCAAGGACCGAGAGGGCAACGTCAAACAGTTTCCGCTGATGACCATTTCTTTGGCCGGCGTCACCAACGCCCACCGGGAACTCTCTTCCTACGCCGAGGTCACCAATATCTGCGCCGAGGTCAAGAAGAAGGCGAAGCTCACCTCGAAGGGAAGCGGCCGGTCCAGCTTCTTCCTGGACCGCCGGCTCAGCCAGGAAACCGAAACCCCCACCCCCGAGGCTCATTCAAGCTAAGCATCAAGGATCCCGACCCAGTTGATCTAACAGCGCCTCTTGGACCAGCCGCTCTTCCAACCCATGCTCCTCCAGGCCGGTTGCCGGGCCGGGCAGGGAGTTCCCCGTTTCCTTAAGAAAGAAAGCTGATACGGCCAGGACAACGGGCAATTGTTCCGCAATCTCCTGAAGCGTCTGGACCTGGATTTGAAGATGCAGGTATCCTTCAACCCACATCGCGCGGAAGCGAGCCCGCTCACGGGGAACAGGCCAGGGCTTGTCGGTGAACCCCTCGATTACTTCTTTGAGGTTGGCCACTTTCAGATCCACCCACGGTATGTCCCTTTCCCCGAAATCTTTCACCTTAAAATACATCGACACGAAATCAAGATCTAAGAGTTCCGGTCTGTGGAATACGATGTCGAGGAATACGCGGTCCGACTCCGAAGTCGAGATGGTCTTAACGAGGACAGTTTCGCTTTCCAACCAGTTGGCCCATTTCCACCAATAGTCGGCGAAGCGCGACCGAATCCCTGCGGAATCCAGGGGATCGAAGTGCAGTCCCGTTTGGATGGCCTCTTCGCGCAGACGCTTGAACCGTTCGATTTGGGCCGGCCCGAGGTTGAAGACAGTGGGTCCCTGGCCGAGATTTTCTTCAAGGCCGGCCAGATCCGGCTGGGGACGCAGGGCGAAAGAGAAGGGAGGCAGGCTAAGAGACATGGCGATCAACTTAACCGTCGAGCACAAATCATGAATTGGTATACTGAAGACCCGCGGGGCTCCCCCCAACAGGACATAACTGCGCCCTGGAGGTGCGCTGCGGATGCCCCACAAGCCAAAG
>JACQCH010000026.1 GCA_016201735.1 Candidatus Omnitrophota bacterium | reverse complement strand
TCGTGCGGCATCGCACCGGACCGCGACGTCGGCGGAGATTTTGCGTATCCCGCACACGCTGGAAGTCGTTCATGCATGTCAAGGGCGGTCCAACGTTCTTGCGACAATCTGTGCTCGACGGTTAAGTTGATCGCCATGAGGTTAATGGTCAATGACCAGCCATGGGATTTGAACACGCCGTTTCCTCCAGGTGCGACTGTATTGTTAAGGCCAGGAAGTGAAGTTCCACCACCTGCTGCTGGATTGGAGGAGTCCCGGGGTCTTGGAATCAAAATTTGGTGGAAGACCCTTGGCATGTGGGGGCCGACCCATCGGGCATTGAAACAACTCTCCGCTCAATACAGCATTGACCCATCCACCCGCAGTGAGTTGAGGGGAAGGATCAATAGATTCGTCAAAATGCTGGCTGAACGGAACGTCGAGATTCGAGAACATCTCTCGGATGAGAGATATTTACCTGCTGCCATCAGGGCATTATCTCCCGAACGGCTGAATGCAGCTTTGGATTTGGCTTCTCGACTCTTTAGTGACCAGGGCATTCATGAACCGGAACTTCTGTGGATGAACGCTGTTTCAATATCCAATGCGAGCCCGACATCTGAAGATTTTCAGAGAAACTGGGGTCTTTACGGAAAACTCCTTGGTCTCGTGTTTGAGGAGAAACGAACCGGAGGGCGCGACACGGTTTTCATAGAAGACGGCCTTACCCGGTTTTCTTCAGAGAGTTTTACAGCCGCTCTATCCACCGTTCATCGTCTGGCAGAAAACGGAGTTCCTGTTCGGGCGACCATGCTTCTCTTGCCGGACATTGCCCGGATGAGCTCAACTGCGGATGAATTTGAGAGCAACCTGGCTCTCCTTGAAAAAACAGTGCTGGCATTGAAGGCAAAAGGAATTCCGCTGGAAGGTTCCAGATCCGATGCCCAAAGATATTCCTTCGGCCCGGGCTTTTATTTGCGGGAAGCAGGAAGAAGGCTCAAGCCGGAGGGTTTCAAGAGCGTTTTCGAGTTATTCATCTTTTTGTCAGAGCGAGGAATAGACGCAAGTGATGTATTGCAATATGCGACCAATTATGTTTCTCAAACCAGTTCCACGCCTGAGGCTTTTCAAGAGAATCTTGGGCGATTCCGTAGTATTGTCGACCACCTGATACGACACGGCATCGATCCTCGGCCGACGTTGAATGAAGGATTTCAAGAATCGCACCCAATTTCTCCGCCAGGACCCGAATATGTTGCTGACTTTATGGAAACCCTGGCACTTACCGATTCTTTGGCTGAGCGTGGTATCGACCCGGCGCCCATTCTGATCCATGTCATACCAATAGCTGCTGTGGAGTTGAATGACGCAGAGTTTGATAGTTTTTGGAGCGCACTTCCCGGGGCGCCTGCTGATAAACTTCAGCAAATGATTTCGGCATCTGTTCAACGGAAACTGGAGAGAAATGCAGATATTCTCCGTTATGGAAGTCCCGATCGACCCAGCTGGGCAGGTGGGCTTGAGGAACAACCGTTCGCCTCTGGCTTGGAGGAAAAGGGAATCCCCGTGGCAGGCTTGAAGGCGCTTCTCGAATACGTAGCCCAAGAAGATGTGATCCACACCATTGCCGTTCTCGCCGAGAGCGGGAAGATCGGCAATGTAACGGGCGATTTCCCGGCTTTGGAGGAGTTGGCCAAAGAAGCGGGGTTTGCGGGTGGTGTTGCTGCAATTCTACGCACTGTAGCTTCCGATGAGGCAGTCCTCGGCGTGCCGGCGGAGTATGCCGTGCAGGGGATTCCGGTTTACGTCAAGAAAGAATGGGAAGAGAGAGTACGGCAAAATCTCATCAAGCTGGAAGCTGCCCACCGCATCCGGTTTGTGGGAAGTGCCGCCGATGCATTCCTGGTCGTCGGAGACGATTCTATATCCGCTCGGTCGGATCAGGTATTCATCCGAACCAACGAGGAAACAGTTTCCCAAGTAACGCCCCATCTTCTGCAAGAATTGCAGCTCAATGGCCTCTTGAAGGCTGGCTCGGTAGTTATGCTATACACGCCTCTGAAAGATTCCGTTTTGGTCTTCGCGTAAAATCTTTTCGGCGTATAAACTTCTCCTACCCCGCCAAGACCGCCTCAATCTGAAGCACAAATCCTTTCGCCTCCTCCAAGATCCATTCGGCGTCCTCGTTACTGTTCTATTTTGTGTAACAACCGTTATAAGACTTGGAACAGTCTCTGCAAGAGGCGAATTTAAACGAAAGGTTTTATGCGGGGAAATCAAACTTCAGTTGCGGATCCTGTTTTCCCATGAAGTCGCGGACATTGTCGAGGTATCGCTCCGCCGTTTTGAATGCCTCCTCGGCTTCTGAGTGGGAGATCAGGACGCCCACGTCGTACATCAAGAGATTCCGCTTCTTCCTCATCCGGTCAAACTGATCGGTGAGAGAGGAGAACCCTTTTCCGAGTAGCAAATCAGCGGTCTGGATGACCGTCGCATGTTGTCCGAGACCTTTGGGTCGGTATCCCATCAGAAATAAGAAGGCCCGGCCTACTTTGAGCATCGCCGTGTAGGCGAAGAGATACGCGGCCCGATCTGAGACAGGGAAAGTCACCCGGGCTTCTTTGAGATCTTGGTACGCTCCCTTCACGAGCTTAGCCACCTGGGCTCGCTCGATCCGAATAGATTCCAGCCGGCCGCTGTCTTTAAGCTGCTTGAGCAGGTCCATGGGAAGATTCCGGCTTGAGCTGGATCAAAGGGCCGCGCATTACCTCGAAGAGAAATTCTGATCTATCCCGCCGTTTGGCTTCGAATTCCGCTGGGGCGTAAGCGGTGACGTTGATGGTTCTTCCGAATCGGGCCTCCAGATCCCCCAGAAACTTCTTGGAAGCTGGCGTTTCTTTTCCGATGAGTAGAAGGTCGATGTCGGAATTGGCCGCTGGAGTTCCCTTGGCGAATGAGCCGTAGATGAAAGCCTGTTGAACGGACTTGATGGGCTGCAAACCATCAGCCAGGCGTACAGGAATCCCCCGGGTCTTTTCGATGATTCCCTTGATTTCGGCATAAAGCGGGTGACTGCGATTCAGCCGGTAGAACACTTCTTTCCCCCGTGCTTCTCGATGCAACAGGCCTTCCTGCGAGAACCGCGTTAACTCCCGCGCCAGGGTTCCTGCGGAGTGCCGGAGACGGCGTTCCATCTCCCGCAGATAATACGACGCCTGCGGGTTCAGGAAGAACAAAGCCAGTAAGTCCCCCCGAGCGCGGGATTTCGTCAGATAGAGTGGCAGAACGTCCGTTCTCATTCTTGAGATCAATTGTACTCAAATCCGAGAACGGAATCAAGAGTATTTGCATACCCACTTGATAATAAATCGTGGCGTCCCCAATCGATCTCTTAACCTAAGCAAACACAGCCCATTATGAAGGCGGACGATTCCGGCTTATTTGCAGAGACCCCCCAGATCCTCACAGCGAAGGGTTACCCTACCCCCTGCAGACTCTCAGCAAACCGGCAGCCCCGAATCCTTGCCTCTTCGGTCAAACACCAGGTTCGGAACTCCTCCAGAAACCTGGTAAAATTGACTTCTACAGGATCCGGTGGAGTTCGGACGTCGTCCCGTCGGGGACGCTCCTACCTAGTGACTTAGTGATGACAACCTACTCTCTAAATTTCTTAACTCTCTGTTTCGAGTCGTCACTTAACTCGCGCCGGACTTGGAGCTCCAGGTGGTAAACGTAGTCGGCGTAGCTGCCGGCGTAATGGAAGACCGCGCCGCCCTTTACCTCCAGGATCTGCGTGGCCATCATGTTCACGAAAGTCCGGTCGTGGCTGATGAAGAAAACCGTCCCGCGGAACTGGCGCAGCGCGGCACCCAGCGCTTCGACCGTTTCAAAGTCGAGGTGGTTCGTGGGCTCATCCAGCAGTAGCACGGAGCTTTTTTTCAGCAGCAGGCCCGCCAAGCAGAGCCGCGCGCACTCGCCTCCGCTGAGCACCGAGACCGATTTCTTCACGTCGTTTCCCTTGAAGAGGAACGACCCCGCCATCGCCAGGACTTCCTGCCGGGTGATCCCGCCTGCGGCCTGGCTCTCCAGGTGGGTCAGCACATCGTGCGTCCGGTCAAGCGACGCCACGATGTGCTGGGCGTAATAGGCGACCGAGCAATTGAATCCCCACCGGAACTCGCCCCCTTTGGGAGGCAGGTCTCCGGCAATCGTCCGCAGGAACGTCGTCTTGCCCTGCCCGTTGTCTCCGAGCACTGCGACATGGGCGCCATGGTCCACATCCACATGAATCCCTTTGGCCACGAGCTTTTCCGGATAGCCGATCGCCAGCTCCTTGCATCGGAACGCGACACCGTTGCGCTGCTGCACCAAGGGGATCCGGATGTGCACGGCGCCCTGCGCTTCGGCCACCTCGACCGTTTTGAGCTTCTCGATCTGCTTCATCTTGGAGCGAGCTTGGCTGGCTTTCGAGGCTTTCGCCTTGAACCGGTCCACGAACGCCTGGAGCTGCTTGCGCTTACCCTCGATTGATTCGTTGTAGCTGAACGCCTGGGCCTGCTGCTCCTGCTTAAAAAGCAGGTACTCTTCGACGGTCCCGGGGTAAAGCACCAAGCGCCCGTTCTCGGCCTCGAGCGTGTGGTCGCACGTCTTCTTCAGGAATTCCCGGTCGTGCGAAACGATCACAAAACCGCCGTCAAAGTCCTGCAGGAACTCTTCCAGCAGAATGAGCGTCTTTAAATCGAGATAATTGGAGGGCTCGTCCAGAATCAGGAAATTCGGGTCGCTCAGCAGCATCGCGGTCAGTTTGACGCGGGTCTGGTAGCCGCCTGAAAGGCTTTTGACATCCGCCTCCAGCAGCTCATTTTTGATCTGGAACCGGCCGGCCACCTCGCCGCAGCGCCAGGCTTCCTGGCTGGTATAGCGCATGAGGAACGCAAGCACGGTTTCGGAGGGCGCAAATGGGTTGTGCTGCTCCAGATAGCTCAACCGAAGGTCGGCACTTTGGATCACCTCGCCGGAGTCGGCCGCTTCCTGTCCGATGATGATTTTGCAGAGCGTGGATTTCCCAGCTCCGTTCCGGCCGATAAAACCAGCTTTCTGTTCGCTGTTGAGCGTGACGTTCGCCTCATCGAATATGATGCGCGAGCCGAAGCTTTTATGGATGTCTTTGAGCTGCAGGATGGCAGGCATGGTTTTGGTAGCTTAGAACCAGCGGGGACTGGCGTCAAGATAAACACCCGATTGGGGACGCTTCTCGAATCCACTCCCAACGCATTCTCGCGTGATATAGTAGAGGGATCTCGCCATGAATTCGACGAAGAGATTCTTTTTATTCATCCCCCTGTTCGCCTGGGCGCTGGTTCCAGGCGCGTTAGAGGCGGAGACCAAATCGATGGAGAAAATCGAGATTTATAATGCCAAGACGGACAAGGTTGAAAAAGTCGACCCGGTCGTCAAGTCGGACGCGGAGTGGAAGAAGCTCTTAACGCCCGAACAGTACGACGTGACCCGGCGCAAAGGGACGGAGCGGCCGTTCAGCAAGACCTGCGCGGTTCCCCCATCGGGGAAAGGGGTTTATCAATGCGTCGGCTGTGGGACGGACCTGTTCGCTTATGGAGAGAAGTTTGAATCCGGAACCGGGTGGCCCAGTTTCTGGGATCCGGTGTCGCCGCTGAACGTGAAGATGGAAGAAGACGGCGGCTTCGGGATGCGCCGGGTGGAGGTGCTCTGCGCCCGGTGCGGCGCCCACCTGGGACACGTCTTTGATGACGGACCGCCGCCGACGGGGAAACGGTACTGCATCAACACCGTCGCGCTGAAGCTGCATGCCGAGGACGCCGTTAAGAAGTGACGGCCGGAAAGCTGATCCTGGTCGGGACACCGATCGGGAATCTGGGGGACATCACCCTCCGCGCCGTTGAAGCGTTGAAGCAGGCGGCGCTCGTCGCGGCGGAGGATACCCGGCGGACGAAGCTGCTGTTCCAGAAATACGGGATTGAAACGCCGCTGATCAGTCTGCATGAACATAACGAGAGGAACCGATCGGCGGAGATCGTCGAGCGGCTGAAGACGGGAGAATCGGTCGCGCTCGTCACCGATGCGGGGATGCCGGTGGTTTCCGACCCGGGCGCCTATTTGGTTGAGCAGGCGCGGCTTACCGGCGTTCCGGTAACGGTGGTGCCGGGCCCGAGCGCCGTCACGGCGGCCCTGGCCCTCTCCGGATTCCGGGGGGAGCGATTCCGGTTCGAGGGGTTTCCTCCCAAGAAATCGGCGGCGATGGAAAGATGGCTGAAGAGTCTCGCGGATAAAGAAATCCCGGTCGTCTGCTACGAATCCCCTTTCCGGCTGGTGAAAACCCTGCAGGCGATTCAGAAGGTGCTCGGAGAGATCCCCATCGTGGTCGCGCGGGAGCTGACGAAACTCCACGAAGAGGTGACGCGCGGCTCGACAAGCCAGGTTCTGGCGCGGTATACTGGTCGTCCTCCTAAGGGAGAGTGCACCATCGTCTTCTTACCCCAACACAAGGAAAAATCGACAGAAGAATGAGCACCTTAACAATGATTCATCCGACAGCCGTCGTCGATCCGGAAGCGCAGATCGGGCCGGACGTGGAGATCGGGCCGTACGCGGTGATCGAGGGGCCGGTCCGGATCGGACCCGGCACCAAGATCTGGCCGCACGCGTATCTGGCCGCCCCTCTGGAAATCGGGCGAGGGTGCCAGATCCACATTGGGGCGGTTTTGGGCCATCTTCATCAGGCGCTGCGGGAGCCGCAGGCCGGCGGAGTCCGGATCGGGGATCGGGCGATCATCCGGGAGTACGCCACCGTTCATCGGGCCTCCCGGGAAGGATCCTGGACCCGGATTGGGGCGGATACCCTTTTGATGGGATTCGCTCATGTGGCCCACGATTGCGAGGTTGGGTCCCGGGTGATCATTGCCAACGGGACGCTGCTTGCCGGGCACGTGACCGTCGAGGACCGGGCGATCCTCTCCGGCCATGTGGCGGTTCACCAATTCGTCCGGATCGGGACGCTGGCGATGGTCGGGGGATTGGCCCGGGTGAGCAAGGATGTTCCCCCCTATTTTCTGGTGAAGGGAGACTCCGAGGTCTGGGCGATCAATTCCGTGGGCCTAAAGCGGGCCGGCCTCTCGGAAGAGAACCGGGCGAAGATCCGGGAGGCATACCGGCTTCTGTACCGGGCGGGGTTGAACACGACGCAGGCCCTGAAGGCGATCCAGGCATGGGACGAAACCTCTGCCGAGGTACGTCACCTGGTGGAGTTTATCCAGGCCAGCCAGCGGGGGATCTGCCGGCACCATTTGAGAATGCCGGAAGAGGCCCTTGACATCGACGAGGAAGATGTGCTTTAATTGAGGTGAGGGATCTCTTTTAAACTGGTCCGGCGAGGCCAGAAAAGGGGGAAGATGTGGATAGACGGTTTAAAAGAAAGAAGGAAGGCTCATCTGCGCCTACGGGGCGCGGGCGAGCCGTTTTTTTTGACAGCGAGCTGTTTTTAGTATGAAAACCCAAACCCGCCTCAAGGCACACCTGCTGGACGAACAGGGGATTCAAAAGGCACTGACCCGGATTGGGCATGAGATCCTGGAACGGCACAGGCAAACCCAGGGAATCGCCCTGATCGGAATCCGCTCTCGGGGGGAGATGGTGGCCCAGCGGCTGGCCAGGATCTTAAACGAACTAGGGGGAACCCAAGTTCCTGTGGGAGCATTGGACATCACCCTGTACCGGGACGACCTGAGTTTGATCAGCGCAAGCCCCGTCGTCCACGCCACCGATATTCCTTTCGATGTCCAGGGGAGAAAGATCGTCATTGTCGACGATGTCCTGTTCACCGGCAGGACCGTCCGAGCCGCCTTGGACGCGCTGGCCGATTTAGGCCGGCCCGAGTCGATCGAGCTGGCGGTGCTGGTGGACCGGGGGCACCGTGAGCTTCCGATCAAGGCCGACTACGTCGGCAAGAACGTCCCGACCGCCCAGTCGGAACTGGTTCAGGTGCGCCTCAAGGAAGTGGACGGAGCGGACGAGGTGGTTATTGAGAGTCGCCGTCCGACGAATAAGGAGGACACGTTTGGCGACGCCGGCGAGACGGTGAGCCGGCCAGGGGGGGACAAATGACCCGTTGGACTCGGAAGGATCTGCTGGGGTTGGAAGAGTTGAGCCGGGAGGAGTTGTTGCTGATCCTGGATCAGGCGAAGGCGTTCCAGCAGGTTTCCCTGCGCTCCATCAAGAAGGTGCCGGCCCTGCGTGGGAAAACGGTGGCGCTCTGTTTCCTGGAACCATCGACCCGGACCCGGACCTCCTTCGAGCTGGCGGCCAAGCGGCTTTCCGCGGATATCCTTCAGATCCAACCCTCCTCTTCCAGTCTGGTCAAGGGGGAGACGGTCCTGGACACCGCCCGGGCGATTGAGGCGATGCAGGTGGAGATCGTGGTGATCCGGCACAGCACGAGCGGTGTGCCGGCGATGGTGGCCCGGGCGATCCGGTCCAGCGTGATCAACGCCGGCGACGGCTCCCACGAGCACCCGACCCAGGGGCTGGTGGATCTGTTCACCATCCTGGAAAAGAAGGGGCGGATTGAGGGATTAAATGTTTTGATCGTCGGGGATATCCTCCATTCCCGGGTCGCCCGTTCGAATCTTTGGGGGCTGACCAGGCTGGGGGCGAAGGTGACCGTCTGCGGACCCCCCACCTTGATTCCGACCGGGATTGAATCGTTCGGCGCGAAGGTTTCTTACCGGCTGGAAGAACCACTTGGCGCCGCCGATGTGCTGATTGCCCTGCGGCTTCAGATGGAACGCCAGCAGGAAAAATACATTCCTTCTTCCCGGGAATACACCCGGCTCTACGGGATCGATCGGGAAAAATTAAAGGGGGCCAAACCGGACCTGATCCTGATGCATCCGGGGCCGGTCAACCGGGGAGTGGAACTTTCCCCTGAAGTGGCCGACGGCCCGCAGTCGGTGATCTTGGAGCAGGTGACCAACGGGATTGCCGTTCGGATGGCGGTCTTGTATCTGGTCGCCGGCGCCCACTCCGGATCGGCGGATTCACCCGTCGACGCGGCCGTTCATCCTGAGCCCTTCGAGTCCCCTCAGGGCAAACGGAGTCTTACATGAATTCCTCTCGCCTGCTGATCCGGGGAGGGCGGCTGATCGATCCGGCCCAAGGCCTGGATGAGGTGACCGATCTGTTGATCGAGGAAGGAAAGGTCGCCGGCATCGGCAAGAATCTGAAGGCGGAGAAGGCCGCGGCGCTCGACGCCAAGGGAAAGATTGTCACCCCCGGCTTCATCGATCTGCATGTTCATCTGCGTTCCCCGGGACAGGAACATAAGGAAACGATCCTGACCGGTTCCCGGGCCGCGGTCAGAGGGGGATTTACCACCCTTTGCGCGATGGCCAACACCGATCCGGTAGCGGATTCGGCGGCGGTCCTGGAGGTCCTGCAAACACAGAACGCAAAGGTTGGGTTAGTGAGTATACTTGGGATTGGGGCGGTGACGGTCGGTTTGAAAGGGGAAACCTTGACCGAGATGGGAGAATTGGAAACGGCCGGGGCGGTTGGTTTTTCGGACGATGGGATGCCGGTCTTGAACGCCGGAGTCATGCGCCGGGCCCTCGAGTATACCCGGATGACGGGACTGCCGGTGATCGCCCACTGCGAGGAAAAAACTTTAAGCGGGACCGGGGTGATGCATGAAGGGGTCACGGCGACCCGGCTGGGGCTGGCGGGGATTCCAGCGGAGGCGGAGACGGTGATGATCGCCCGGGATATTCTGTTGGCGGAGGCGGCGGGGGGACGGCTCCATATTGCGCACGTCAGCACGGCCGCCGGGGTAGAACTGATTCGGGCCGCTAAGGCCAGAGGGGTCCGGGTCACGGCGGAGGTAACGCCGCACCACCTGACATTGACGGATGAAGCGTTGGGTCATTACGATTCCCGGTTTAAGATGAATCCGCCGCTCAGAACGGCGGCGGATTTGGAAGCCCTGCGGGCCGGTTTGAAGGAGGGGGTCTTAGACGCGGTGGCGACGGATCATGCCCCCCATTCCAAGGCCGAGAAGGAGATGGATTTGGGCGGCGCTCCCTTCGGGGTGGTGGGCTTAGAGACGGCGATAGGAGTGCTTTTGACCGAGGGAGTTTCTCGAGGAGGGATTCCCCTATCGACCCTGATCGCATCGATGACTTCGCGGCCGGCGAAGGTGCTGGGGATCGATCGGGGCCATTTAAGGAAAGGAGCGGCGGCGGACGTGACGATCTTGGATCCAGAGGCCGGCTGGACGGTCGACGCGGCCACGTTCGCCTCGAAGGGGGTCAACTCCCCGTTCCTGGGCTGGCGGCTCAAAGGGCAGGTCACCGATGTTCTGGTGAAAGGAAAGATCGTTCTGCGCAACGGACAGTTTGTCAACGGAGAGGAAAAATGAAAAAGGAGTCTTGGGTATTATTGGTATTTCTATTCGTCATCGAGGTCTCACGACCCATGGCTGTCTTTGCGGAAGAACCAGTTCCTCTGCCGAAGGAGGCGCAGGAACTGGCCGCTAAGGCCGCCGCTTTAAAAAGCTATCGAACGCAATTTACCCTGGAGGCACAGGAGGAATCCGGAGAGAAGGTCCGACTGGAGGGAACGCTTCTTTTTCAGCGGCCCAACCAGCGCCGCTTGGAGCTCCGGCTCGTTGGATCCAGCGAGGTTCATCAGATCCTTGTATCCGACGGAAAAGTGGAGTGGCAGTACGATCCGGCAGAGAAGAGGGTGTACCGGCTTGCCAACGCCCCGGAGGTTCCGGGCCCTCACCGGCCTTTCGCGGAAGGGGCGCAGTTCCGGTTCGTTGAACGAAGGGGGGATGGACCGGAAGCCCAGATTCGGTTCGAAGGGGTCCCTCTTTCCGCGATCACCCGGGACTCCCCGGTTCCGATCCAGACCCTTCGGGTGGACGTCGGTGAGCAGGACGGACTGGTCCGGGAGCTGTCCTTGTTGGACAACAAGAACCAGGCGGTCCTCTCCCAGCGTTACCATCATGTGGAAACGAATGCAGTTTTTCCCGTTGGGTCGTTCACATTCGCCCCCCCTGCGGGGACGACCATCGAAGATTTGACTCAGGGTCCACCAAAAAAGGAGAAGCCATGATGCGCACGCAATGGATGACGGGGATTTTATTGATGGGGGCGCTCGTTTTCTGCACGGGAGCGTCGGTGGATGGAATCCGCCAGGCAAGAGAGTGGCAGTGGGCCGGGGATCTGGCCGTGGCCAACGGACATCCGGTGGAGGCCTATTATTTCTACCAGAAGATCGCCGACACCTTTCCGGGAACCCCTCACGGCCGGCGGGCCGAGAAATGGACCAAGACGATGAACACTCGGGCGCTCAGGCCGGTCCGGTCCCCCGCGTCGGAGGATCCGGGTTCCTGGGTCGAGGAGGTCCTTGACTTTGTGAGCTGGCCTTAAACGCGTGAAAATCGTCGCTGACTTTCATCTCCATTCCCGGTACAGCCGGGCCACAAGCAGCCAGCTGGATCTGGATCTTTTAGCCCGGTGGGCCAAATACAAGGGAATCGGCCTGCTGGGAACCGGAGACGCCACCCATCCGCTCTGGCTCGCCGAACTTAAACAGAAGCTGAAGCCGACCTCCGGTGGACTCTACGAGTATCAAGGAATCCTGTTCCTGCCGACGGCAGAGGTGAACAATACCTTCGTCTCCGGCGGGAAATCCAAACGGATCCACAACCTGCTCTTCTTCCCCAGCATCGAGGCGGCGGAGAAGGTCAACAGCCGCCTGAGCCGATACGGCGATTTAAGCTCCGACGGGCGGCCCACCTTGAGTCTCTCGGCGAGAGATCTGGTCAAGCTGGTTCTGGAGGTTTCACCGGACATTCTCATTGTGCCCGCACACGTCTGGACTCCCTGGTTCTCGGTCTTTGGAGCCAATTCCGGTTTTGACACCGTGGAGGAATGTTTCGGGGATCAGGCGAAGGAGATTTTCTGCCTGGAAACAGGGCTCTCCTCCGACCCGGCGATGAACTGGCGCCTGAGCCGGCTGGATCGATACACCCTGATCTCAAACTCCGATTCCCACTCCGCCAGCCGGCTGGGGAGGGAGGCCAACGTCTTTGAGTGTGAGCCCAGCACCTCCGAGATCCTGAGAATCTTAAAGACCAAGGACACGAAGCGCTTCCTCTACACCGTCGAGTTCTTTCCAGAAGAGGGGAAGTATCATTTCGACGGGCATCGAAACTGCAAGACCCGGATCTCCCCGGAGGAATCGGAGAAAACCCAAAACCGATGCCCGGTCTGTGGGCGGAAGGTGACGATCGGGGTCATGCACCGGGTGAAGGAATTGGCAGATCGACCGGAGGGAGTTCAGCTCCCCAACCAGATTCCATTTAGGAACATGGTCCCGCTGGACCAGATCATCGCCGACGCCCGGGGCGTCGGGGTCCAGTCCAAGGCGGTTGAGCAGGAATACATGGATCTGGTGCAGCGGGTGGGCACCGAGTTCGAAATTCTCCTGGAGCTGCCGGAGGATCTGCTGATCAAGAATTTGCAGCCCAAGGTTGCGGAAGGAATCTTGAAGGTCCGGCGCAGAGAGGTGAAGATCCTTCCCGGGTACGACGGAGAGTACGGGGTCGTCAAGATCTTTCAGGAAGGGCAGCAGCCGGCTGCCGAGAAACAGATGACGCTTTTTTAAGCGTCATCCTCGCGAAATCGAGGATCAAATTCCCGCGTTCGCGGGAATGACAGGAGTCCATGAAAGCCATTCTAGCGCTTGAGGATGGAACCGTCTTCCGTGGGGAAGCGTTCGGCGCCCCCGGGGAGGTCGCCGGCGAGGTGATCTTCAACACCTCGATGACCGGCTACCAGGAGATCCTGACCGATCCATCCTACCGGGGACAGATCGTCGTCATGACCTATCCGTTGATCGGCAACTACGGGGTCAACCGGGCCGACGTGGAATCGGCCAAGCCGCAGGCGGAAGGGTTCGTGGTGCGGGCTTTGAGCCCGATTGCCTCCAACTGGCGGCATGAAGAAACATTGGAAGGATGGCTGAAGGCACAGGGGACTCCCGCCATCCAGGGAATCGATACCCGGGCGCTGACAATCCTGTTAAGAGTCAAGGGGGCGTTGAAAGGGGTTCTCTCCACCATGGATCTGGATGAAAAGAGAGCCGTTGAAAAAGCCCGGAACTCCCCGGGTCTCATCGGCCGGGACCTGGTCAAGGAAGTCACCTGCAAGGAAATCCATCCCTGGCCGGAGTCGCCCGCCTCGAAACGGTTCAAGGTGGTCGCCATCGACTGCGGGATGAAGCATAACATCCCACGGATGCTCACCCAAGCCGGGTGCCAGGTGCTCGTGGCCCCCGCCACGGTCTCCGTGAAGCAGATCCTGGACCTAAAACCGGACAGCCTGTTTCTTTCCAACGGCCCCGGGGACCCGGAGGGGATGCCGTACCTGGTCTCGACGGTGCGGGAATGCGTCGGGACGCTGCCGATTTTCGGGATCTGCCTGGGGCACCAGATCCTGGGGCTGGCGCTGGGGGGGAAAACGTACAAGTTGAAGTTCGGCCATCATGGAGCGAATCACCCGGTGCTGGATGTCCGGACCGGCCGAGTGGAGATCACCGCCCAGAATCATGGATTCTCCGTCGATCCGGCCTCCATCCCGAGCGGCGATGTCGAGATGACCCACCTGAACTTAAACGACAAAACCTGCGAGGGGATGCGGCATAAAAAAGATCCGGTCTTCTCCGTCCAGTACCACCCGGAGGCCTCGCCGGGTCCGCATGACGCCCATCATCATTTTCAGCGGTTTATGAAAATGATGGAAACCGGCAAGCCGGTATGAGCCGGCCAGCCGGCATGAAGAAACTGTTGGCGGCCGGGATTCTGTTGGCGCTTGTCACCGCGGCAAGGGCCGAGAAACCGGTCTCTCCGGAACGGCCCGCTTCTCCCATCCGGATCAAGTTTACAGCGGTGAGGGAAACGGAGCTGCTTCTCGAAGTGGAACGGGATCCGAAGATCTGGCCGTCCGACACAAAACCGGCTGGCCGGATCATGCCGGCTGGCCGGCTGGAACTGCTTCTGCGCCTGCCTGTCGGCGTGAAGCTGGAGTCGGAAGGGTGGAAGCGGGTTCCGCTGCCGGAAGGGGAGAAAGAAGGTTCCGAAGAAATCTGGAGCACCTTTGAACAGGTTCGGCCCGTGGAAAGTTTTCCGCAGGAGCCGAGCCTTTTGGCAAAGATCCCTCTGCAGCTTCGGGTGGTTGAAGAAGGGACCAATTGGATCATCACCACCCGGGTCCGGCTGACTCAAGATTCGAAGATCCTGACCGCTTTCGGAACGATCTTGGCAACCTTGCAGGATGGGGTGGTGGAGTTCCACACAACCCCTAAACATCCCCTGGCCGGCCCCATCCGCCAGATTCAAAAGAGAGAAACCAGCAAACCGAATGCCCAAACGAACCGACATTAAAAAGATCCTGATCATCGGGTCGGGGCCGATCATCATCGGGCAGGCCTGCGAGTTCGATTATTCAGGGACGCAGGCCTGCAAGGCGCTGAAGGAAGAGGGGTACTCGGTGGTCCTGATCAACTCCAACCCGGCGACGATCATGACCGACCCGGAGTTCGCCGACCGGACCTACATCGAGCCGATCACCGTCGAGGTGCTGGAGAAGATCATCGATCGGGAACGGCCCGACGCACTGCTCCCGACCCTGGGAGGGCAGACCGGCCTGAATGTCGCCATCCAACTGGCGGAGGCCGGAATCCTGGAACGGTACGGGGTGGAGATGATCGGGGCCAACGCCGAAGCGATCCGGAAAGCGGAGGATCGGCAGTTATTCAAGGAGACGATGCTCTCGATCGGGCTGTCTCTGCCATTCTCCGGGGTCGCCCATACCTTGATGGAGGCCCGGGCGGCGGCCGACCGGATCGGCTTCCCGGTGGTGATCCGGCCGGCCTTCACGTTGGGGGGGACCGGCGGGGGAATCGCCTACAACTGGGAGGAACTGGACCGGATCGCCGAGGCGGGGTTGGGTTTGAGCATGGCCTCGGAGGTGCTGATCGAGGAGTCGGTCGAGGGGTGGAAAGAGTTTGAGCTGGAGGTGATGCGGGATCGGAAGGATAACGCGGTGATCGTCTGCTCGATTGAGAACTTCGATCCGATGGGGATCCACACCGGCGACTCGATCACCGTCGCTCCGACGCAGACCCTGACCGACCGGGAGCTCCAGGCGATGCGCAACGACGCCATCGCCGTGATCCGGGCGATCGGGGTCGAGACCGGGGGATCGAACATCCAGTTCGCCGTGGATCCCAAGACCGGCCGCCGGGTGATCATCGAGATGAATCCGCGGGTTTCCCGATCCTCGGCGCTGGCGTCGAAGGCGACCGGTTTCCCAATCGCCAAGATCGCGGCGAAACTGGCAGTCGGCTACACGTTGGACGAACTTCCCAACGACATCACGCAGAAAACCCCGGCCTGCTTTGAGCCGACCCTGGATTACTGCGTGGTCAAGATTCCCCGCTGGGCGTTTGAAAAATTCCCCGGCGCCGACACCACCCTGACCGTCCAGATGAAATCGGTCGGCGAGGTGATGGCGATCGGGCGGACCTTCAAGGAGGCCCTGCAGAAGGGAATCCGGTCGCTGGAGATCGGCCGGTACGGGTTGGGGGCGGATGGGAAAGATCAACCGCTGGAGCCGCAGGAACTTAAAAGGAAGCTCCGGGTCCCAAACGCCGAGCGGCTCTTCGCGATCCGGCAGGGGATTCTGGCCGGGATGCCGACCGAGGAACTGCAGCAATTGACCCGGATCGATCCCTGGTTCCTCGAGGAAATCCGGCAGATCGTCGAGTTGGAGCAGGAGCTGGCCAGTGAGGATGACGTTGGCCAGGCCGATGCCGCTCTTCTATTTAAGGCGAAACAGTTTGGCTTCAGCGATCGGCAGCTGTCATTCCTCTGGGGAAAATCAGAAGGAGAGATTCGGAAACATCGAATCGGGCTTGGGATCCGGCCACTCTTTTATCTGGTTGACACCTGCGCGGCGGAGTTTGAATCCTACACGCCGTATTATTACTCCACGTACGAGCAGCCGGCCGTTGGGCTGTCGGTACATTCGCCCTTCGACTCGGCCGGTCATCCTGAGCCCTTCGGCAAGCTCAGGGCAGGCTCTGTCGAAGGAGAACGGCCGGCTCAGGGCGAACGACCCAAAAGGATCATGATCTTGGGCGGCGGGCCCAACCGGATCGGGCAGGGAATCGAGTTTGACTACTGCTGCGTTCACGCCGTCTTCGCCCTCCGGGAGGCCGGGTACCAGACGATCATGGTCAACTCCAATCCGGAGACGGTTTCCACCGATTATGACACGGCCGACCGGCTTTATTTCGAGCCGCTGACCTTGGAGGATGTCTTGAATATCGTCGATGAGGAACGGCCGGACGGAGTGATTCTCCAACTGGGAGGGCAGACACCGCTGAATCTGGCCCTCTCTTTGGAAAAGGAAGGAGTGCCGATCATCGGGACTTCCCCGGTGGCGATCGACCGGGCCGAGGACCGGAAGAAATTCAGCGAGTTGATCGACGAGCTCTCGTTAAGACAGCCCCCGAACGGGACGGCGATGGCAGTTGAAGAAGCATTGAAGATCGCCCGGACGATCGGGTTCCCGGTCCTGGTGCGGCCCTCGTACGTGCTGGGGGGCCGGGCCATGGAGATTGTTTATGATGAAGAGAGTCTGCGCGGATACATGGCCCGGGCCGTCGGGGTCTCCCCGAAGCGCCCGATTCTGGTGGATAAATTTCTGGAGGATGCCATTGAGGTGGATGTCGACTTGATCGCCGACGGCAAAAGCGCGGTGATCGGCGGGATCCTGGAGCATGTGGAGCAGGCCGGAGTCCATTCCGGGGACGCGGCGATGGTCCTGCCGCCCCACACCCTGCCTAAGCCGGTGCTGGATGAAATCCGCCGGGCCAGCCGGCGATTGGCCCAAGCCCTGAACGTGCTGGGCCTGATGAACATCCAATTCGCCGTCAAAGAAAACCGAGTTTACGTGCTGGAGGTCAACCCCCGGGCCTCCCGGACGATTCCTTTCGTCTCAAAGGCGATCCATGTTCCTCTGGCGAAACTGGCGGCCAAGGTGATGACAGGGACCTCCCTCGCGCAGCTTGGCTTTACGAAGGAAGTGGAACTGCTCTTTACCTCCGTCAAGGAATCGGTCTTTCCCTTTTCCCGCTTCTTTGGGGTGGACATCATTTTGGGCCCCGAGATGAAGTCGACCGGCGAGGTGATGGGAATCGACGTCTCTTTCGGGCTTGCCTACGCCAAGTCGCAGATCGCCGCTTACCAGCGGCTTCCGCTCGGGGGGACGGTATTCGTCAGCGTCAAGGACGCCGATAAGCCATTCATCCCCCCGATTGCCCGGCGGCTCGTCGAGCTGGGATTTAAATTAGTCTCCACGCGGGGGACCGCCGAGGTTCTGCGCAAACAGGGAATCCCGGTCGACGAGGTGATGAAGATTCATGAGGGGCGGCCCCACGTGCTGGATTTCCTTCGGGATTCACGGGTGGACCTGATCATCAACACCCCGGCCGGCAAGGCCACCAAAGAGGATGAGACGAAGATCCGCTCGATGGCGGTGGCGCGGGGGATTCCCTGTGTTACGACGATCCAAGGGGCGCGGGCGATCGCCACCGGGATCGGCTCCCTTTTGAAGGAGGGTTTAAGTGTCTGCTCCCTCCAGGAGTGGCACGAGAAGGTACCGTTGAGAGTGAAGAGTGAAAAGTGAAAAATTGAACGGTCTTCCGAGTGGGATGGTACAGGTCAAGGCGCTTGTTACCACTCACCGCCGGGTTGCTGGGGACCATTACTTCATGCGGTTAGAAGCTCCGACGGTTGCCCAACGGGCAAAACCGGGGCAGTTCATTCATGTCCAGTGCGGCGATTCCACCCTGCTGCGCCGCCCGTTTAGTCTGATGGATGTCGATGCGAAAACAGGCGCCATCGATTTCATCTACAAGGTGGTCGGCCTCGGAACCAATTCTCTGACGGAGATTCCCGCCGGGGAAAAGGTGGACCTCTTGGGTCCTCTGGGACACCCCTTTGAAATTCCGGCGGAGTTAAAGCGGGCGTACCTGGTCGGCGGAGGGGTGGGAATTCCCCCGCTCTATCTTCTGGCCAAGACGTTGCTCAAGGGGCACGACTCAGAGCTTACAAGTGGTGCGGCCTCCTCTAGCCGCAGCCACGGCTCGAGGGTGCAGGTCGAAGCGTTTCTTGGCGCGAGGACGAAGGGATGGGTCATTTGCGCTTCGGATTTTCGGAGATTGGGCATCCCAGTCCATGTGGCGACCGATGACGGGACGCTCGGCACTCGCGGCAGCGTTGTGGATCTGCTCAAGTCCGTCGTTGACAGGCAAGACGCCGTCCTCTACATCTGCGGGCCGACCCCGATGATGGCGGCGGCGGCGGCGCTGACCCGTCGGAAAAAACTGGCAGCGCAGGTTTCCCTCGAGGAGCGGATGGGCTGCGCGATGGGCTGCTGCATGGGGTGTGTCGTGGAGATCGCCGCCGAGCCGGCTGCCGCCCACACCCGGTTCCAGCGGGTCTGCACCGAGGGGCCGGTCTTTCCCGCCGAGGCAATTTTATGGAAATAAAGCTGGGAAAGCTGCACCTGCAGAACCCGGTGATGGTGGCCTCCGGGACGTTCGGTTACGGAGAGGAGTATCACCGGCTCTTCGACGTCAACCGGCTGGGGGCGATCGTCACCAAATCAATCTCCTTGAAGCCCCGGCCCGGCAATCCGGCTCCAAGAATTTATGAGACCGCTTCCGGGATGATCAACTCGATCGGCCTGCAGAACGTGGGGCTCGAGGCGTTTCTGAAGAAAAAGATGCCATTCCTGCGGAAATTGAAAGGGCCGAAGGTGATCGTAAACTTGGCCGGGGAGTCGGTGGCGGAGTACGTGACACTCGCCCGCCGGCTGGAAGAGTGCGAGCGTGTCGATGGGCTGGAGCTGAACATCTCCTGCCCGAACTGCGAACGGGGCGGGATCCAGTTCGGGGTGGATCCGAAACTGACGGCCGATCTGGTGGGAAGGGTCCGCCGGGTGACCCGCCGGACCTTGATCGCCAAGCTGTCTCCAAACGTCACCGACATCACGGTCATCGCCCGGGCCGCGGCGGAAGCGGGAGCCGACGCCCTTTCCCTGATCAACACCCTGCTGGCGATTGCCGTCGACGCCAAACGCTGGCTGCCCCGGATTGCCACGGTGACCGGCGGCTTAAGCGGGCCGGCGATCAAACCGGTGGCGCTGCGGATGGTCTGGCAGGTCCACCGGGTGCTGCCGAAAATTCCATTGATCGGGATCGGCGGGATCATGACGGCGGAGGATGCCGTCGAGTTCATGCTCTGCGGGGCGACGGCGGTCGAGGTGGGGACGGCCAACTACGTGAACCCGAAGGCACCGCTGGAGATTATTGAGGGCCTGAAGGCCATTCTTTCGACTCGGGGGCTGACTTCCCCGAGATCGCTCGTTGGGAAACTGAAAACCCCACAGAAACTTAAGGGAGTTCCACAGATGGTGTCTGGATGAAGAAGGAGAACCTTACCCCGGCGCAGAGGTTGATCGTCGCGTTGGATGTCAACAGCGTTGAGGAAGCGGCCCGCTGGGTGAAAACGCTAACGCCGATGGGAGTGACCCATTTTAAAGTGGGACTGGGGCTTTTTACTCAGACGGGTCCCGCTGCGGTAGAGGAGGTCCATAAGAACGGCGGCCAGGTCTTTTTGGATTTGAAGTTTCACGATATCCCGGCGACCGCCGCCCGGGCGGCGGCGGCGGCGGTCCGGTTGGGGGTCTGGATGATGAATCTCCACATCCAGGGGGGAAGCGCCATGATGCGCCGGGCCCTGGCCGCTGTGCGGGAAGAGGCCGACCGGACCCGCCGGAAACCGCCGATGTTGATCGGCGTGACGGTCCTCACCTCCATGGCGGAGAAGGACCTGGCGGACCTGGGGCTGCGCAAGACCCTGAAGGATCAGGTCCTGTATCTGGCGAAGTTGGCCCAATCGATCGGGTTGAACGGGATCGTCGCCTCGGCCAAGGAGGCGACGACGATTCGATGGGCCTGCGGGGAGGAATTTTTAATTGTGACGCCTGGGATCCGGCCGACGACAGGGGACAAGGCAGCCAATTTTCTCTCGGGCGCAAAGGCCAGCTCGGCCGATGATCAGCAGCGGACCGCCACACCCCGCGAAGCCCTCAAGGCAGGAGCCGACTATCTGGTGGTAGGCAGGCCGATCCTGGAAGCATCGGACCCGATTCTTGTTGTCCAGGCGATCTTAAAAGATTTAGAATGAGAGCTTGAGGGGGGAAGATGGCAGACTCGATTTTAATCGTAGACAATGAAGCGAACATTACAATCACCTTGGAGTGGTTTTTCCAGACTAAAGGATACAAGGTCCTCCGGGCCTTTTACGGAGAACAGGCGCTCGAGCAGATTGAGAAGGGGCACCCCTCCGTGGTGATCCTGGATCTCCAGATGCCGGGGGTCAACGGGATTGCCGTCCTCGAGCAGATCCGGAACCAGTATCCCGGCGTGAAGGTGGTAGTGGTCACCGGTTATGTCGAACGGTATCAGAAGGAATTGGAGCGGCTTCATCCCGAGGCGATCAAGGTAAAACCGGTTCCTCTCGGGGAGCTGGTCCAAACGGTGGAGACCTTGTTTGGCAAAGAGGATCCCGCGGCTGTGCCCGCAAGACCGGTAAAGGAAGCGGCCCGGATCCGGCTTCTGTTTATCCAAGGGATGGAGGAACTTTATCAGCAGCACCTGAAGCCGTATTTCGAGGAGCCCCAGCGGCAGGACAGGTTCGAGACAGCCCTCGCCCAAAATCCGGAGGAGGCCTTCTCTCTCCTGAAGGAGTTCAAACCGCACCTGGTCTTATTGGACGACAGCCGGATGCCGGTCGGGGTGAAGGTAGGAGAGTTCGCCGCCGCCCTCTCGAGCGCCCCCGCCTGCCCCTTGGATGTGATCCTCTACACCTTCTCCAAAGAACAGCTCCCGCAGCTGGAACAGATCATCCGGCGGGCGGCGGAGTCTCATCACTTGTTTCCGGCTTCCTCCTGAGGTAACATGCCGTTATCCGAGACTCACATGAGACCGAGTGAAATCACCCGTTTGTTTCGAGATTGCGGCGCTTGGCAGGACGGCCATTTCCTTCTTTCCAGCGGACTGCACAGCAACGAGTATTTCCAGTGCGCCTCTTTACTGCAGCATCCCTCCTTGGCTTCCCGGGTCTGCCAAACGCTGGCCCAGCGGTTTATGAGCGAGGAGGTCACCTGTGTGGCCGCCCCGGCCGTCGGGGGAATCCTGGTGGCTTACGAGTTGGCCCGGTATCTGGGGACCCGGGCGGTTTTCGCGGAACGGGTCGATGACCGGTTGAAGTTTCGCAGGGGCTTCCACCTGGTTTCCAGAGACCGGGTCCTTGTCGTGGAGGATGTGATCACCACCGGCGGATCCGTCGAAGAAGTGATCAACCTGGTTCAGGACAGCGGAGCGGCGGTGGTGGGGGTGGGGGCCTTGGTGGATCGCTCAGGAGGATGGGTGGCCTTTGACGTGAAGTTTCACGCCCTCATCAGTCTAAACCTTAAAACATTTCCCGCTTCCGAGTGCCCCCTCTGTAAGGAAGGGGTTCCCCTCGCCAAACCCGGCAGCCGCGGACTTTAGCCGATAAAGAAATGCCGAGGGGCAGAATCGAACTGCCCACGCCTGCCTTTTCAGGGCAGCGCTCTACCACTGAGCTACCTCGGCAAAACGAGTTCGACGAATCATAGGTTATCATGCGCTCTAGAGGAGATCACACAAAAAGATTCCGATCCGTGTTCAGTCTTTAATTTCGTCGAACTCGTTGTAAGGGGAGAACCATTGCGTGGTTCTCCCCTTACATTTCCCCTCTCCAGCAAAAGCAATCGGTCTCGTTGGGGGAAACTTCACGTTTCCCCCAACATGCCCTCTTCCCCAAAAGGAAGAGGTTCATCACTTCGTGGGGGTCTTGCAGATCCAGACGCGGCAGGGAGCGTTGCGCAAGATGGTTTCCACGGTGACCCCGATGCCCGGCACAGGAGCCCCCTTCTTCATGGCGGACCCCATGACGGCCAAGTCATACCCCCCCTCCTTGAGGACATCGAGGATCGCCTCGGCGGCGGAACGGGCCTGCAGCAGCTGGGTGGTCAGAGTCACCCCAAACTCCCGGCCGATCGCCTGCGCCCGTTTCAGAGCCGCTTCCGCCGCGGCGAACCGCTCCGGCAGGAAAGTATCCAGCGGCAGGGCGGGGGGGATTTCGATGACGTACAGAGCAGCGACCCTCGCCCCGCGGGCCTTGGCCAGTTCGCAGGCGACCTGAATGTTTTCGGTGTAAGGTCCTCCCAGCGTCGGCACAAGAATCTTCCTGGTGGTCAAAGGTTCGAATTCCGGGACATCAATCCTCTCGATCTCGACGTGGGCGGTGGGGGAGATCCGGTGCTTCTTGCGGTAAGCGAAATAACAGACAAGCCCCACTCCCATCCAGAGGAAACCCAGATTCCGCCCGGCCGGTTTGCTGATGACGACGTCGATCCAGACAGCGATGGTCGCCAACAGCCCGATGATTGCGGTCACCGGCAGACGGATCTGGCCGATCGGGATACTCACCGGGATCTTAAATGGCCGCGCCAAATCGGGCTGGCGCACGCGCAAGCCCAGCAGGGACAGGTGGGCCAGCGCGAAGGCCAGCATCGCGCCGAAGTTGTACAGATCGGCCAGGAAGATCAGCCGCTTCGCCACGATGATGATCAGAGCGGCCAGTCCGGCGAACATCGCAAGGGAAACATAAGGGGTGCGGAACCGAGGGTGGAGCCGATAGAACACCCTGGGAACCTGGTAATACTCGCCCATGGCGAAGGTGAGCCGCGAGGCGCCGATCAAGCCGGCGTTGGCAGCCACAAACAGAATGGTGGCTCCCAAAATTCCGATCCACGGCCCGAAGAAGCGGTTTCCAATCGGCAGGGCGGCGGCAACCCCGGCCAGCGGATCCTCCAGATACTGGGTGGACAGGATCTTCGGATGGATGGCGGAAAGGGCGACGGCTGAGATTCCGAAATACATCAGGAACAGGGTAATCATTGTCAGGAAGATCGACCGTGGGATGGTGCGGGCGGGGTGACGTGTTTCCCCCCCCAACTGGGTGATCGACTCAATTCCAATGTAGGCCACCATGGCCATCGAGACCCCCTTCCAGAACTGCGGCCAAGTGGGCGACCAGTCCACTCCGGCGACCCCAATCCGCATGTGATGGATCAGGTACGGGAAGTTCAGCAGGAAAAATGTCCCAATCAAGATGATCGTCGCTTGAGTGCAGATGTCGAACAGGCACAGAAGAATGGAAATCCGGGTTGATTCCTTGATTCCGATGATGTTGATCAAAAGTAAAATCCCCAGGACAAGGAGACTGAAGGGGATATTGGCCGTTCCCAGTTTCAAGACCGGGAAGAAATAGGACAGGTACGGCCCCACGCTGAAGGCGGAGATGGCGATGGTGACGATGTAATCCAACAGGAGCGCCCATCCCGCGATGAATGAGACCAGGTCGTTGAAGGCATGCCGGGCGAAGCTGGAGGAACCGCCCGCTTCCGGCAGAGCAGCAGACATCTCCGCGTAGGTGAGGGCCGTGCAGAAGAAAGCAATCCCCGCCAGCGCCAGGGCGAGCGGGGTTGCTCCCAGGGCATAGAGGGTCGTGACCCCCAGGGCATAGTAGATCGAGGAGCCGACGTCGCTGTAGCCCAGGGCGAACAGGTCCCGGACCCCCAGCACCCTGCGCAGGCCCCCCTTTTCCATCTGGACGATGTGCTGGGGAGTTTGTTCGCCTGAGAGATCAAAACCCCGCTGATCTCCCATGATCTACCGGTAGTTCTCTACCTGAAGGGAAACTCCGAAATCCTTCCCCTTGAACACCTGGATGACGGTCTGCAGATCGTCGATCTTGTCGCCCATGACCCGCACCGCGTCCCCTTCGATCCGGGGCTGGATTTTAAGTCCCAGATCCTTGATCGCCCGGACGATCTCCTTGGCCTTCTCGGAAGCAAGCCCCTGCTGCAGCGTCGCCTGCCGCTTGACCCCGCCGCTGGGCAGGGCTTCCGGATCCTTCCAGACGAACGCCTTGAGGGAGACCCCCCGCTTGACCAGCTTCGTCTCTAAAACATCCGCCACACTCTTCAACTGCATCGAATGGTCGGCAGCCAGTTTCAAAGTGCCGGAGGATTCCTCGAACAAGAGGCTGGCGCTGCTGCCCTTGAAGTCGAAGCGGGTGGCGATCTCTTTCTGCGCCTGTTGGAGGGCGTTGCGCAGTTCCTGGAGGTCTACCTTGGAGACAAAATCGAAGCTATGGTCTTTACCCATAGCGTTACAGTTTATCACATCGGTGTGAGATACTTAAGACATGACCCCGCCCCTCCGGAGTGATGCCCTCGGCATAGGTTGCGATTTGGATTTTTATGGAGTCGTTCAACGAGAGATGGCCGAGGGCATTTGTGCCTTCGGCACATCGGCTCCGCCCCTTCAGGGGTGGAGCCGCAACTCCGGAGGGGCGGGGTGAGAGAAGAAACCGTCAACGTCCTGACGTGCGGCGTGGGGGTTCTTTTAAGCGTCGCGGGTCTTGTCGTCCTGGTCACGTCGGCCGCGCTTCACGGAAATGCCTGGCAGGTGGTGAGCTTCAGCATCTACGGGGCGAGCTTGATCGCGCTGTTTACGGCCTCGACACTCTATCACGCAGTCCAAGCTCAGCGCATCAAGCGCCTCTTCGAGATCATCGACCAATCCGCCATTTACCTGCTGATTGCCGGCACCTACACGCCATTCACATTGGTCACTCTAAGAAGCGCTCTGGGCTGGAGCATGTTTGGGGTGATCTGGGGGCTGGCGGTGGCGGGAATTGCAGTGACGTGGCTGTTTTCTGCAGAGAAGCTCAGGGTATTCTCGAGCTTATCGTACCTCGTGATGGGTTGGTTTATCGTGATCGGCGCCCGCCCTTTGCTGGAGAAACTGCCGATGGCAGGAATCTTGTGGCTGGTCGCGGGCGGCGTGCTCTACAGCATCGGTGTTCCGTTATTCTTCTTCAAGAAAACGCCATTCGCTCACACCGTTTGGCATCTGTTCGTGTTGGGCGGCAGCATCTGCCACTACGTGACGGTCCGTTTTTATGTGGCGCCCATGTGATCAACCCTGCTTGATTGCAACGGTAGTTATACTGTTCCAAAAAAGGGGGATTCTTCCGACGCCACCCCGCTCGCTGATACGAAAGCCGTGTTTTTCATGGACCATTTTGAGAGTACGGAATGAATAGTAGCGAATATGACCAGAGTACGGGTCATGGTAATGGTTGTCCATCCTTCCCGTTAACAAAATCCCCAGGTCTTTGAGGAAACCATGATAGGGGCAAGATAATAACAGATAGCCGGCAGGGCGCAATATTCGTCGGAATTCCTTAAACACACCATCGGTGTCGAACACATGTTCGATCACTTCTGTTGCCACGACGACGTCAAACGTCTCATTGGGAATGGGAATACTTCCATCGGGTTTTGTAGCGAAGAATCTTAACCTTGGAAACCGAGAGGAAGCTTTTCGAACGGCATTCTCTGAGATGTCCATCCCGCAGGAATCCGGATGGATATTCCGCTGTTCCGCCAGCTTGGCGAGAAGCACACCTTCTCCGCAGCCGTAGTCCAACACCTTTGCCCCAGGCGGAATATGTTTAAGGAACCACGCCAGCCTTTGAGAGAAAGTAACCTCATCCTCGGGATGATAGGTCGAGGAAGGGTCATCCCGGTTATACCACTCGTAATATTCTTTAGGATACATTTTCAGCGGGCCTTAGGCCCTCTTGAATGCCAGGATTGTTTTATCCCAAAATTTTCCCGTGCCGATCAGCCGGCAGTTCTGAAGGTGTTTCTGAATGGTCTGGATATCCCAGAGATGGACGAAACGGAACTTGGGTAATTTGAAGAATCCCATCACGTCAATTTCTCCCTGTGGATCGGAATGGACGTCTCCAAAGCCCGCATAGGACGTTAGTGCAATAAATCCGTTTGGTTTGACTGCCTCCGCCATATTTTCTAGGAATTTTTTGAGCTTCGATTCATCGACTATATGCTGAATTACATCAATGGAGAAAACCAGGTCTCCCCTCACCCCAAGGTCATAATCGTCCTTGCCCAAATTCATGCATTTAAATACGCTGGTTGGCAGCCCTTTTTTACAATTTCTTATAGCGGTCTCAGAGATATCAATTCCAACATATTGCAGGGCGTTTTCTTCTAAGAGCGTCTTGCCCCAATATCCATTCCCGCAGCCGAACTCGATACACACGGCTTTTTCAAGCCGGCTTAGAAATTCAAGGAACTCCTTTTTTTGCTTTGGGTAACGGCCAATGCGTATATCCTCTGGACCCGACGCTACTGCCCTCAAATCGGAATTGTATCGGCGGTGGCGATCTTCCCAGTATAATTCCTCGTTATATTCCTCATCATTGCAGAAACGAAGCGACTCATAGATGCGTCTTATTTTATGTATTAACCGTCGCAAAGGATCCCTTTCAACGAGACAAATCAGGAATCAAAATGAATCATTCGGGGACTTCGTTGCAATTAGCCAGCGATTATGTCCAACGGGCCTCAGTTCCGGCAGGAAGAATCTCCACCACGCATTCGGAACAACCTTCGTAAAATAACCGGCCCGGCTAAGAAGTTCGATGCACCGTTGCTCAAGTTCCTTGGAGTGAGTTTCAATAAGCCACCGGAGGTCGGGGGATCCCAATAACTTTTTTGCCCCAAGAAGTATTTCCACTTCTCCCCCATCAACGTCCATCATCACAATACAGGGGAATGAAAGCGTTCGGAAAACGGAATCCAACGTGCAGGTACCGTCTTTATCTGTTGAACCCACGTATGCTGCAATGAGCTCTAATCGATCAGAATCCCCAAGGCCGTTCAATGTCAAATTGGCCTTTATGTGTTCACGCGCAATTGCTGAGGGTTCAAATGAGATAACCTGCT
Organism: Candidatus Omnitrophota bacterium; assembly: GCA_016201735.1. GTDB lineage: Bacteria > Omnitrophota > Gorgyraeia > 1-14-0-20-64-10 > 1-14-0-20-64-10 > JACQCH01. Next base: position 7,274 of record JACQCH010000026.1, on the reverse strand, counting down.
GTGCAGCCGTTTTCGTGAGGAAATAGAGTGTCTGTTCTCCATAACCTGCTCCTATGTTGATGGCACACCGGATATCCCGGGAGAGCTTGTGAAGCCAGGGACCTATCTCAGCTTCAAACAGACCGAGGTAGAGTTGCATTTGCGAGGTGAGATCAAGGTTCATAACAATTTCCCGAAAAGTGCCGAATTTTATCTTTCGAGGTTTTCGATCAGAAGAGACGAACAGATTTTTGAGACGCGAATGTAACGCTGGCCGCTTCGCCGTAAGAGAAATAATCCCCCCTCCTTAATTCTTAGGACTTATACGGGGCCGATGGAACGATTTTCGAACTCCCCTTGAATCATGCGATGGCCCAGTCTATTTTTGTCTTCCAGGCCTAGTGTTTCACTGAAGAAGCGGGAAGTGGGCAGGCCAAGTTCCCGCTGTAGATCTGTGAAAACACAGCCCCATTCATTCGAAGGCGATATCTGGTATCGGAACGGATCGGTTTTTCATACTACTTAGGAAATGACCGCTGTGAAAGACGAAATAGATCGGAGTTTCCAGAGACGTTCCGACACTGCGCAACAGCGACCATAAGGAGGCTGGCAGAAGTCTCTTGATAGGGGCAAAAAATTTATGAATCCAGAGCTCACGCAATCGAACCACTCCAAATCTGAGCCAGCGTGAATTTCTCTCTATGCAAAGTGGAGCCGAGGGGACGACTTTGGAATTCCCGCCGACCCATCCGACCGTGATTTTAACAGGTTTGCGGAGGACTTTCGAGCTCGGTGTGATTCAGAGGCGTTCAGGGTGAGAAGCTACGATGGTTCCCCACACCCCCTCTGGATTTGGCCAGCCGACATCCGTTCGAGAGATGAGCGGTCCCTTGAGACGTGAAAGCTTATAACCAAATTGAACAAGGGTTTTAGCTACTAAGACATCCTGTTCTGGCGTATGGAGGTCGATTACGAAATGTGGTCGGAGGTCTTTGAGTGTTCGTTTGGCTCCAGAGAGGATTTTACTCTCCGCACCCTCCACATCCATTTTGACCAGCTTTAAGCGTGTTACTTCCAGCTCTGTCACTAAAGTGTCGAGGGTCCTGGTACAAACTGAAATAGTATTCGCGCCTGTTTGGTTTTGAAAAACGGAAGAAAGAGCCCCCTGACTGGGCGAGTCGGAGGGTGTGAATGAGGTTTCTCCATTGGTATCGCTCATTGCAAAGAGCAGAGGTTTCACATTGAGGCATTTGTTTGCATGAAGATGCCACTCCAACTCACTGAAGGCGGTCGGATAAGGTTCCAAGGCGATGATTAAACCGTTCCGCCCCGCCAGCTGTGAAAGGTATAAGGTATGTACTCCCCAGTTTGCTCCGATGTCTATGGCGATATCTCCTGGTCGAACAAGTCGCCTGAACGCTTGCTGATGTTGGCGCTCTACACCGGAGTACCAAGGGGACAGGCCAGTCACAGGGCTTACTCGGAACCTTTTGCCTCGCAACGGTCCAAATTGAATAGTGCGAATGGACCCGGTTGGGAAAAAGAGCTTACGAATGGCAAATTTGAGAAAGGTTTCTTTCAAATCGAAAGACCATTCATTGGTTGATAATGGTAAGCTGGCCCGACGGGTCGATTTTTGAACTCCATCCAGAGCAGGCCGCAGCCCAATTCATTGCTGATTTCAGGGACTGGTGCCTGACGGAGGAGGCAGCCAGGCTGGCCCACCAACTCCCTACAGTAGCCCTGTCGGCCTAGCTCCCAGGTTAATGGTCTTCCCCAGTTTACCAAGTCGCGGGTCGGCATGCATTTCAGCTTTCGAGGGTATAAAAAGCTAAAGAGGGGATGATGTCCTTCGGGAGAGACGAACCAGTTCATGCGTTGGGGAGTGCCATTAATCTTGTTTTGCACACGAGGACCTTTTGACCGCTTGGACATAGAGCGAAAACGGTATGGATGGATTGAGGAAGTCCAGGAATTGCAGGGGCCAACTCATCAGAAATAATGGGACGGCCAATGCGTCTCCTCCCTTATTCCTTAAGTACCGAACGGGTCTGTCTAGTTGGACGAGCAAGGGAGATCCAAGCCCCACACTTTTGACGAGTTCGAACCCGACTGGTTCCAGGAGGGACCTATAACTTTCAAGGGTGTACCCATCCCTTACGTGACCGCCATCCTCTGGGTTGTCGACGCGCCCGAGATGGTGTTCAGGATGTAAAGCGTATGGGCAGCATAAGTGCAGGATTCCGGCTGGGCGTAAGAGATTGTAGAAATGCTGCACGATTACTCGGTCTTGGCGGATGTGTTCCAATGTTTCGGAGCAGATTATTTGATCAAATTGTCTACCAAGCTTGGGTAAGTCGTAGATATTGAATGTCTGAAATCTGAGGTGGGACGAGTCGGTTTTTAGAAACGAAAACAGGGCGAGATTCTTTTCCGTTTCCACAGGGCCATAAGTTACTCCAAGCACATGGTTCCCCATCTTGTAGGCTGCATACGTAAGGGCACCATTACCACAACCTGCATCCAGTGTGTCAATAGGGCCGGATCGAAAAAATTGAGGTAAGAAGCGATAGCGGCATCGAGTATGCAAGTCGAGACCCGGGAACAAAAGCCATCTAGCCAAAAGGATTAGCTTTGTAACGCTCCGCATCTTCTCAAGTTAAGTTTGCTAAACGGGGCCGACGGGACGATTTTGGAACTGTGCCGGACGGGCCCGTAGCCGAGTTTCTCACGCAATTCCGGGACTGGTGTTTCTCCGGCGAATTGGCCCAGCTGGCCTACCAGATTCCGGTCCTGCCGCTGCCTGCTTAATCCGTCCGGCAATGCACTCGGCTAGCGGGATTTTATTTAAAGGCCGGGAGTGCTGATAAGACCGTCGGCGGGATCCGAAGCCGTATCTTCCGTTGCCCCCACGCCCTCGACATCTGCTTCAAGACCAGTTTCAGCTTCTCCGGCAGGAGGAGCGGCGCTGTTGGCGCCGATTTCAGTACCGAGCTCGGATTCGCCGGTGATGGTGTTGGCACCCATACCGACCTCCAAGCCGACGCTTGAGGTAAGTTCTTGTTCGGCGGTGTCAGCGTTCGTGGCGGTGTCCAGATCCACGAGTCCGCCGCTGGCATTGGTGTCGACCGAAATATTGGCTCCAGCACTTGGGTTCTCACCGCTTAAGCTCACGTTCGTATCGGCTTCAATGACACTGCGGTCGGCACTTCCACTACTACTTGTTGTTCCGGAGCTGGTGCCCTCTGTACTGGTGCTCGAAGTTTGGTGACTGCTTTCTGACAAGATCTGTTGATTGACAGTGCCGGCATCGGTGACGGCGTGCGCATCCAGGAGACCACCGCCGGCGCTGGTGTCCACCGTGACATCGAGGCTTGGATTACCGGTTAAGTTGGCATCGGCCTCAACGATATAGTTTGAGCTTCCGCTTCCAGTAGTTTCCCCGTTATCTGTGCTGCCGCTGGTGGAAGTTTCCTGACCGAGTGGCGAGGTGATCTGCTGGCTGGTAGAGCCGGCATTCGTTGTGGTGTTTGCATCCAAGAGGCCGCCGCTGGCGTTGGTATCCACCGAGATATTGGTGCTGGCGTTTGGATTCTCGCCGTTTAAGTTAACGTTCGTATCCGCTTCAATAATAGATCGGTCGGTGCTGGAGCTCTCACTCCCGGCCGTTTCGGTGCCACTGCTGCCGCCACCGGTGGTCTCAGATCCCGTGGTTTCTCCGCCCAAGTTTCCCCCGATGAAAACCCCGTGATTGCCTTCCTGCGCCGATTGATTCCCAGCAGTGGCTCCGGAGGTGGCCTGCTCACCTGCACCAACGCTTGTTCCACCTGTCTGATCGGCTGTGTTCGCACCACTCACATTTGCGCCGACACTGGCGTGATGCTCAGCCGCACCTGTGCCGGCATGACTGGCTCCAATTCCTGCATGGCCACTTATACTCGTCGCCGAGACGCCAGTATGAGTCGCAGCAGAACCGGCACCTGTTCCAACGCCCGTTGAATGCGAAAGATTGTGCGCACCGGAAGCAACCGTCGCATGGGCCTCTGTGCCCACGCCCGACTCGTTTCCGTGAACCCTTTCATGAGCCTGCTGTTCACCGGCGTCATGATGAGGATGAGAAATCCGGCTGCCCTCCTCCATCCCCCCAACCTGCCGGTCAATGGCCATGTCCCGCGGATCAATCTGCGGCCCACGAACAACCGCCGCCGCGCATTCTCCGAACAGGCAGAGGAACGCCGCCAGAAAAAGGAGTGGGATCAAACGGGCTTGTTTCATAGGGAAAAGATCACCTCCGCGCCTGCCAGATGGCGCTTATAGCTGAAAAGATCATTGCCGTCGAAGGAATCAATGAAACGGTAAAAGACCCGCGTGGCCAGGTTGGGCTTCCAATGATGCGTCAACGCCGCATACACGTCGACACGCAGGTCGCGCCGCTCATTCGTATCCAGCGCCGAGAGCGAAGAAAACTGCGGGTAGGTGCCGTAATCGAGCCCGGTGGCGAGATCGAGATCCGTCTTTTTGAGGAAATCCACCGGCGTGTGAATCCCGAAGTAGGTGAGCGATCCACTGCGATCAAAATTCTTCCCGCGGGTCTGGGCGAAGCTGACCTCCTCCTTCACAAAGAAATATCGCCGGAAATTATGCGCGTAGAAATACTGAACAATCCCCAAGCCTTCCCGGAACCCATCGCGGGAAGTCCTCGGGGGATTCGAGCCGTCCGGCCCATAGTTGGAATAGGAGGCACGGGTGTAAAACTGCGTCCGAGTCCTGTGCCAGAACGAGGTGTCCAAGCTCAATAGGATGCGGTGGATGACGGCGAACAGGTCGCTACGCAGGAACTCCGTCCTGAAATCATACCGCTCGCCAAAAAGCCAGGGGCGCGGGCCGAGGAAGTGACGCTGCTTGGCATCCACCGCAACCCCCTGCGAGGTGAAATCCACTTGGCGGGCACCCCGGTCGTGCAGCAGCGTCTCCCCCAGATAAAGGACATCCAACCGGGCATCGTGCTGCAGCACCAGCGGATAGCCGATCGTCAGATCGGCCGAGTAGTCAATGCCGTCTTTTCGTGATCGTGACGAGAGCCTTTTGTCCTTCGGAAGGAAGAGAGGGTTGCTGTCGTAAGAAATCCCGACCTTGCCCGCCAGGTACGGCTTTTTCTTGACCTCGTGACCGGTCTTCTTTTCCAACTCCTGAAGATGGGTCCGCTGCGCCTGCGCCCAATGGCGGTATTCTTCGGATTCGCTTTGCTCCATCACCCACAGCAATTCGTGTTCGGCATCGGCATACAACCCGGCGCGGGCATAGGCCAACCCCAGAAACAGATGGGTGGGGACCTGCTGGGGATGCTGGGCAAGGATCTGCTTATACACGACGACGGCCTCTTTATGGCGACTCAACTTATCCAGCGTCAATCCTTTGTAGCGCAAGAGGAGAGGGTCGTTCGGATGTTTCTTCAGCAACTCAGCCACCACTCCAAGGGCCTTCGTGAATTCACGACGATGAAAATGCTCGGGAAAACCGCTGGCTAAGAACTCTTCCTGTGAAATGACGGACGGATTTTCTTTTGCGAATACATTTTGAACCAGAGGACCTGAGGAATTGCTGAGGAGAATCGCGACAACAAGGGTGATCAGAAAAGCAAGTACGGTTCGTGTGTGCTTCAGGATAATCCTTTCTTTTTAAAGAACCATCGGCACTACTTGTATCACAAAAACGCTCTGGATCAAAATATTTTTCCGCCTCGAAAAGTTTCGCTAAAATAGCCGGTTTCCCATCACTGTCTGACATAACGATCCAGAACTGCTCCCACGGGAAAACACTTTCTGATTGGTGTTTGATTTGATACAATTTGTCTCACCTTTCTAGAGGAGTCACGCAATGGAAACCTTAACCCCAACCGAAGTCGCCAAGATCCTGAAGCTCCACCCTTTCAGCGTCACGCGCCTGGCCCGTCAGAAGAAGCTGCCGGCCTTCAAGGTGGGCGGCTCCTGGCGGTTCCGAAAAGACCAATTTGAGAAGTGGATCGAGCGGATAACAAACGGTTTGGATTCCAGACGATGAAATCTTTCGACCGAAACTTTCTGGAACGGCAAGCGGTTCCCATTGAGATGGCCGGGACGCTGCGGGCTTTGGGAGAATACCGTGGAAAACAGGAGTTGTTCACCCGGCAGACTCCGCAGGTTCTGGAAACCCTGCGCCAGGTGGCGATCATCCAGAGCACGGAATCCTCCAACCGAATTGAGGGAGTCGTCGTTCCGGAGAAACGGTTAAGGGCTCTCCTTGAGAAGAAAGCCACCCCCAAGAATCGGCCGGAGGCGGAGGTCATGGGTTACCGGGATGTTCTGGCGAAAATCCACACTTCCTTCCAGCGGATAGAGATCACTCCGGAAGCCATCCTCAAGATGCACAAAGAAATGTTCCGCCGGACTGCCTTGCCTGCAGGAGGTTGGAAGCAGCGCGATAACTCTATCGAAGAGCGTTTGCCCGATGGCCGGTGGATCACGCGGTTTGCTCCGGCTTCCGCGGCCCACACGCCCTCTTGCATGAAGGAACTGTGCGTGCGGTTTAACCGTCTTTGGGAGGAACAGCGTGTGGATCGCCTTCTCCTCCTGCACGCCTTTGTATTCGATTTCCTCTGCATTCATCCGTTTACGGACGGCAATGGGCGGGTTTCCCGGTTGCTGACCGTTTTGCTCCTCCACCAGGCGGGCTATGACGTCGGCCGTTACATCAGCATCGAGCGCCTCATCGAGGAGAGCAAGCAAAGCTATTACGAGGTTCTGCAGGAATCCTCCCAGAAATGGCACGAAGGGCGCCATCGCCTGTTGCCTTGGTGGCAGTTCAGCTTGGGCATCCTGCTGACTGCCTATAAAGAATTTGAAGATCGGGTGGGGGTCGTCCGTGCGAGCCGCGGAGCTAAAACAACATGGGTGCGGGAGGCGGTTCAACACCTTCCGGCCACCTTCGGCGTCGGGGAACTTGCGCGGGCCTGTCCTGGAGTCAGCCGTCCGATGATTCGGGTCATCCTGGAGAAATTGCGAGACGAAGGGAAACTGGAAGTCTTGGGAACCGGGCGAGGGGCGATGTGGCGCAAAAGGCGATAACAACCAAGAAACGTGATAATAAACGTGATAACATCAGCGGTTGCCTTTCGGAGTATCAGTTTAGCGTTCTGAGAAGATTTTGCTTGATCGTTTCCGCCATCGTATCGTAGAGTGAAGCCACTCCCCGATCATAGGGGAGGTTATTCTGGCTGCTTTCAACGATCCGCAGAACCTGTCCAAGCACGAACTCGT
>JACQCH010000030.1 GCA_016201735.1 Candidatus Omnitrophota bacterium | reverse complement strand
GCAAGTAGCGTTGAACCACCGGCGGATAGTCCACGATTGGCACCATGCGGTCTCCTCCCCAATGGAATCGTTGAACCATCGGGGAGTAGGCCCAGTGTAGATCATAGGGGGAAATCGGTCAATTTGCATGAGTCGTGTTAATACTTACACATCATACGTTAATCAGGTATAATTAGGTTGTCATGATATTGAGCTTCGGGGATGAGGCGGCGGAGGACATTTTTCACGGCGAGAACACGAAAACAGCCAGACGCATCCCCGTGTCGATCTGGAAAACGGTAGGCCGGAAGCTGGACATGCTCAATGCGGCCCATGAGCTATGGGACCTTGCGGTACCGCCGGGCAACCGGCTAGAGGCCTTGCGGGGAAATTGGGCGGGCCGGCACAGCATCCGGATTAACGACCAGTTCCGTATCGTCTTTCGTTGGAAAGATGGGAATGCCCATGGAGTGCGAATTACCGATTATCATTGAGCGGGAGGTAAAGAAATGATTCCCAAGCATCGGAAACCGACGCATCCAGGGGAAATTCTGCTTCTGGAATTTCTGGAGCCAATGGGTTTGAGCCAAGTAGAACTTGCGCACCGGATGGAAGTGCCGGTACAGCGTGTGAACACGCTCATCAACGGCAAGCGGGACATTACGGCTGAGACGGCCATCCTGCTGAGCCGGGTTCTCAAGACCAGTCCGGAATTCTGGATGAATCTGCAGGACGCACGTGATCTCTATGAAGCTCGGGAGCATTTGGCGCGCGCCGCTTAACCCTGAGGTCTGGCGGGAACGTGAGAGCTGCGTACGATCTGTCCAAGCTTAAAGGGCGTCGCAATCCGTATGCCAAGGCGCTGAAGAAACAGGATGCCGAATGGTGCCTCTTGTGTTCGGCAATTACCCATGACAGCGTTTGGGTGAGTGTACCGCGGGCATTCCTATCTACTCTGACGCTCTTTTTTCATCATATCTCCGATGCCATGGCTGGGGACGACCGTCCTGATCACGGGCTTGCAAAAATGCGGCAAGGTCGGGAATATTACCGTCTCCCCTTTTACTTTCTTTACGGGAAACTCAGAAGGACTGAAAAGAGGATGCGCCGATCTCATCATCGTAAGGCGCTTCAACAGTTCCATCGATACCAGGAACTTTCCAAGAAGCGCGAAGGGCTTTGAAATACATCAGACTAGGATACGGTCGGCTAAGGTTCTGGCTTTAGGGAGCGTCATAAAGGTTCGAAGATCGTCTGATAACTGTACCATTTCCGTTGGTGCCGTTCAGCATTGAACGGCACTCCCAGAAACGGTACCTAATGGTATTCGCTCCACAAAAAGGTTGGGGTTGTTCCGTTTAAAGCAATCACGGGCGGGATGAAAGAAATATTTGCTCATGCATCGTCTTAGGCAGCCATTCTCAGACAGGTTCTAATGGCATCCAGCCAGCGATCCCATTTCTTCTCGCAAGGCCGCAGCAGAGAGGCCAAAAGGGCAGGGCAGAAAGGGTTCTGCGGATGAACAAACTCCCGAAAATCACCGCTTATTTTTGGATCATGAAGATATGCGCGACCACTTTGGGTGAAACGGCGGGAGACCTTTTATCCATGACCCTGAATATAGGTTATGCTCTGAGTTCTCTTATTTTGATCAGTTTCTTTTTGGTTACTCTTGGCGCTCAACTTTGTTCAAGAAAGCATCACCCGTTTCTCTATTGGGCCGTCATTCTCTCTACCAGCACTGCCGGGACAACCATGTCGGATTATATGGATCGCACCCTGGGGCTTGGCTACGTGAAAGGCACTGTCATCTTACTCACCATCTTGCTGGCTATCTTGACGTTCTGGCGTTTTACCGTCCGGGATCTCTCGGTTGTGAATATCAAAACGTTTAAAGTCGAACTGCTCTATTGGACCGCCATTCTGTTTTCTAACACATTAAGGGTGCGTCATAATTCCGCGACTGAGGTCATGGGCATGAAAAAAGCCACCTGCTGCCTGGTAGAATCGGACTTGAAGGTTGCCGGGGGGATCTACTCCCCGAGTCCAATCCGCCCCGAGGAAGCGAGGTGGCATTGGTATCGTAGCAACCGAAGGGCACCTGGTCAAGTTGCTGACCCAGGTGGTCCGACGACTCCGGCTGGATCCTCCCAGGCGCCGGGGGCGCCCCTACGTCTACTCCTGGCCGGTCATGCTGGCCTGCTTCGTGGTGATGGTCAACTACCGGCTGACCGGCTTCCGGAGCCTGCACCGGTTCCTGAAGAATCACCTGGGAATCGCCCAGGCGTGCGGGCTGCCACCGGACCGATTCCCAACCGACCGGACGTTCAGCCGTCGGTTCCAGAAGCTGGATGGAATCCTGATGCAGGCGACGGCCCAATTGTTGCGTCGGTTGGCTTCCCGAAGAATCCTGCGCTGGGCATTGACCGTCATCGATGGAACCGCCCTGGTGGCCTAGGGGCGGCGTCCCAAAGGCAAGGTAGCAGATTCGCGCACCCGAGACAAAGAGGCATCTTGGGGGTTCTCGACGACGAAGGACTGGTTCTGGGGCTACAAGCTCCACGTGCTGGTGGCGGTCAAGAAGACAATCCTGCCTGTGGCTTGGGTGATTACTCAGGCCCATCGGCAGGAGATCACCCAGTTGATCCGCGTGGTGCACCAAGCGATCGCTTATCTGGGCAGGAGGCGAGGCCAGCGAATCCGAGATGTGGCCGGCGACACCGGATACGACTCGGCAGATCACTATCTCCAACTGGCGCAGGGGAAGATCCGTCTGACCACACGGATCAACCGGCGCCGAGGGTATCCGCTGAATCGGCTCCAGAGAAAGCGCAAGCGCTACCTGCGAACCTCGCGGGGCCGGTGGCTGATGAAACGCCGCTCCGATGTGGAGCGATTCTTCAGCCAACCCAAGGGGATCTTCCTGTTCGATCCTCTGCCGGTGGTCGGGTACAAGAAAGCGGCCACCTACGTGAGCCTCGTGCTGGTCAGCTACCTGATCGGGGTGGCCTACAATGGTCTGGCGCATCGTCCGCTCCGAGCGTTGAAATCGCTGGTCGCTTAAATCGGCCATGGTGAACCTTGCATTCATCGTTGCGGAATTATGACGCATCCTCAACACATTAGGAACGGCCCTGGGTGACTTCTTGGCCGACAGTTCCGGTCTCGGATTTGGTGGAGGGGCGCTTCTCATTTCCAGTTTGATCGGGCTGGTCGTCATAGCCCATTTTTATTCCCGAATTTCAAAAGTCCTGCTGTTTTGGGTGGCATTTGTCCTCACCCGGCCGTTTGGGGCAACCATGGGCGATTTGTTAACAAAACCACATGGTAGAGGCGGCTTTGATTTTGGAACGGTTGGCTCGTCTGCCATTCTTGCGGCAATCCTTGGGGTTTTTGTTCTGCACTCCATTCGAAATGAAAAAAGAGCGGCAAGAGTTGCCACAGCTCCAGACTTTGACCTATTAGAAAGTGAAATGGAAGGTAAGTAAGATAGGATGTCCGGGGCACCGGTCTTCAGGAATAGGGGGAACGGGGAAGGTGTATAATGCCGCCAGGAGACGGCACATGAGAATTAGAGCGGGGGTTTTGTTTCTGGCCGGGGCGGCGGCGGCGAGTCTGCTGGCTGGGTGCGGGAAGGGGACGCCGGCGGCGCAGATCGGATTTGTGGGGCCGCTGACCGGCGACCAGGCGGCGACGGGGCTCGACATGCTTCACGGGGCGCAGTTGGCGCTGGAGCAGGCCAGGGCCGCCGGAGAGATTCTCCCCGGTTATCGGGTGGAACTGGTGGCCCTGGACGACTCGCACAGTCCGGCACAGGCGGTGTCGGCCGCCAAGCGGCTCACCTCGAATACGGACGTCATAGCGGTGGTCGGCCATTTGAATTCCAGCTGCACCAAACCGGCCTCCGCAGTTTACTCCGAGGCCCGGATGCTGCACGTCAACCCGGTCTCCTCAAACCCAGAAATCTCCCGGCAGGGGTTTGACAACTTTTTCCGGGTCTGCCCCACCGACGATCTTCAAGGGCCGGCGGGGGCCCGGTTCGCCCTCACACGGCTGAAGGCGAAGCGGATCTTTGTCATCGATGACGTGACGACTTACGGCCGGGGTTTGGCCAACGAATTTATCCGATCGGCCCAGGTCCAAGGGGCCGAGATTGTCGGCCATGAAGGGATCACCCAGGGGGAGAAGGATTTCATTCCGCTTCTTACCAAGGTGAAGGTTCTGGGGCCGGACCTGATTTATTTCGCAGGAATGTATCCGGAGGCGGCCCTGTTGATCAAGCAGCGGTTTGAACTGCAGATTCCGGCGAAGTTCCTCGGTGGGGACGGGCTGTTTGAACCGACCCTGATCAACCTGGCCGGCCCTCAAGCGGCCGACAGCGAGGTGTACATCACCACACTCGGGGGGGACATCCGCGGGCTTCCCACCGCGCGGGATTTTGTCCGGGATTTCGAAGCCAAGTACGGCCATTTAGGGGCTTATTCTTCCTACGCGTATGAAGCGACCCGGCTGGTCCTGGAGGCGGTTCGGCGGGCGGGAAAGAAGGATCGGGCGGCTGTTCTGAACGCGATGAAGCAGATGAAAAGCTACTCCGGGATTCTTGGAATTCACACCTTTGATTCGCGTGGAGACACGACGATCCGGACGATCGGAATCTACACGATCAAAGATGGGAAGTTTCAGTTCGTTGAAGCCGTGGGCGGATGACCCCCGGCGACTTCTTTTTCCAACAGCTCCTCAACGGGTTGACCATCGGTTCCATCTACGCCTTGATCGCCCTGGGCTACACGATGGTTTACGGAATCATTCAACTGATCAATTTCGCCCACGGGGAAATTTTCATGGTCGGGGCCTACCTGGGATTGGCGGCGATTCTCCTGATTGGGAAGGTCCATCCCGGACTGAATCCTACAGCGGGGCTTCTCCTTACTCTGCTGGCGGCCGCAGTCGGCGGCGGCTTTTTGGGGTTGGTCATCGAGCGGGTCGCCTACCGCCCTCTGCGGCAGGGGCCGAAGCTGTCGGTGCTGATCACCGCGATCGGAGTCTCTTTCTTCCTTCAGAATGCGGTGATGCTGGTTTTCGGAGCGCAGGACCGGTACGTGCCCCCGCTGCTTCAGGTCCACCGTTGGCAGATCGGGTCGGTCACGGTGACCCTGATGCAGGTCATCATCCTCGCCGTCAGCATCGGCTTGATGGCTGGCCTGCAGCGGATCGTCTATCGCACCGGATTGGGCCGGGCCATGCGGGCGACCGCCCAGGATCCGTTGGCGGCCCGGCTGATGGGGATCTCCGTCGACCGGGTGATCGCAGCGACCTTTTGCATCGGATCGGCCCTGGCGGGGGTCGGGGGCGTCCTCTTCGGGCTCACCTATTCGACGATCAATTTTCATGACGGGTATCTGATCGGCCTGAAGGCCTTCACCGCGGCGGTCTTGGGGGGGATCGGGAACATCCCTGGCGCCATGCTGGGTGGGCTGCTGCTCGGTTTCTTGGAAGCGTTCGGAGCCGCCTATCTTTCCACCCAATGGAAGAACGTGGTCGCTTTCACCGTCCTCGTCCTGGTCCTGCTGCTGCGGCCGCGCGGTCTTTTGGGAGAACGGGTGGCGGAACGGGCGTGACCCCGCCCCTCCAGAGTATGCCCTCGGCAAAGGGGGACAGTCTTTTGAGATTCGAGAAGATGCGCTGCATGTGTCTTGGAACAGGTGATGAGTTTGAAAGGGGAACCGCCGAGGGCATCTGCGCCTTCGGCGCAGCGATCTCGTCCGTGCACGGACGAGATCGGAACTCTGGAGGGGCGGGGTGAAAAAGACGGCGATTTTTCTTCTCCTCTTCCTGATTCCGTTCCTGGATCCGAATTCTTACCACATCGAGATTCTCGCGACGGCCGCCTTGTACGCTCTGCTGGCGCTGGGCCTGAACATCATCGTGGGGTTCGCCGGGCTTCTTCATCTGGGTTATGCCGCCTTCTTTGCCATCGGCGCCTACACCTACGCCCTGCTGAACCTGCGGCTCGGATGCCCTTTCTGGTTGGGTCTGCCGCTGGGGATGGGGGTGGCCGGCGTCGGCGGGGTCCTGCTGGGACTGCCGGCAGTCCGGGTGCGGGGAGATTATTTGGCGATCGTCACCCTGGGATTCGGCGAGATTGTGAGGATCGTGGTGACGAACCTGGAGCCCTGGACCGGCGGACCCAATGGGTTGTTGGGGATCGCCCATCCGGTCCTGGGCGGATTTAATTTCGGAGTGGATTCCAGACCTTACTATTGGCTCCTCCTCGTGTTGGTCGGGGGGATCGCCTGGGTCTGCGCGCGGCTGCGCCGCTCCCGGATCGGGTTGGCCTGGGCGGCCCTGCGGGAAGATGAGCTGGCGGCCCGAACCCTTGGGATTAACGGAACCCGGCTGAAACTGCTGGCGCTGGGATTGGGCGGGGGGATCGCCGGGCTCGCCGGCGCCGTCTTCGCGGCGAAGCAGGGAACGATCACGCCGGACAGTTTTGATTTCATTCTCTCGGTGATGATTTTGGCGATGGTGATCCTCGGCGGGTTAGGGTCGGTCCGGGGAGTGATCTTGGGGGCGGTGGTCTTGAGCGTCCTGCCGGAACTTCTCCAGGGATTTTCCACGTACCGGATGCTCCTGTTTGGGATCGGGATGATCGGGCTCATGCGGCTGCGCCCCCAGGGGCTGCTGGGAATCTCCCAGATTCGGAGGGAACTGCAGCGTGCGGCTTCTTAGGATCCAGCGGCTCACCAAACGGTTTGGCGGGCTTCTGGCCCTCGATCGAGTCAGCTTTGATGTGGAGCGGGGAAAGATTGTGAGCTTGATCGGCCCCAACGGGGCGGGGAAGACCACCCTCTTTAACTGCGTGACCGGCGTCGTCCGCCCCGAGACCGGGTCGATCCGTTTCGGGCCGGAGAGCGGAGAGACTCTGGAAGGATGCGCGCCGCATCAGATCGCCCAGTTCGGAATCGCCCGGACCTTTCAGAATATCCGGTTATTTTCCAACCTGTCGGTGTTGGAAAATGTTCTGGTCGGCACCTATGTCCGGACGAAGTCCGGATTGTTGGAAGCCCTTCTGCCCTGGGGGTCCGGAGCCCATCAGGAGGAACGATGGGCGCTGGACCGGTGTTCCCGTCTGCTGGAACAGCTCGATCTGATTTCTTTCGCCAACCGGCTGGCCAGCGCTCTCTCCTATGGGCAGCAGCGCCGGCTGGAATTGGCCCGGGCGCTGGCCTCCGCGCCGGAGCTTGTCCTCCTGGACGAGCCGGCGGCGGGGCTGACCTTTCAGGAGCGGCAGGAGCTGATGGAGTTTCTGCAGGAGCTGAAAAAACAGGGGCTGACGATCCTGCTCATCGAGCATGACATGAAGGTGGTGATGCCGATCTCCGACTGGGTGGTGGTGCTGGATTACGGAGCGAAGATTGCCGAGGGCCCTCCCAAAGCGGTCCGGGAAGATCCCCGGGTGATCGAGGCCTACTTGGGTTCCCGATCGAATGGCTGAGGGGCTTCTTTCCGTCGAGAATCTCCGCGTCCGATACGGGACGGTGGAGGTTTTAAAAGGGGTGACTCTACAGGTCCAGATGGGCCAGATCGTCGCTTTGATCGGGGCCAATGGAGCCGGCAAAAGCACCACCTTGATGGCGATTTCCGGGTTGGTCCGGGTGGTCAAGGGAAGCATCCGGCTCGCCGGGGAGCCGGTCGACGGGCTGCCGCCCGAGGCCATTGTGGCCAAAGGGGTGACCCAGGTGCCGGAGGGCCGGAGAATATTTCCCCGGATGACTGTTCTGGAAAATCTTCTTCTCGGGATGGGTCCCCGTCGGCAGAAGCAGGAGCGGCGGAAAGAGCTGGATTGGATATTCGAACTGTTTCCTGTCCTGCGCGACCGGGAACGTCAGTTGGCGGGAACCCTCTCCGGCGGTGAACAGCAGATGCTGGCGTTGGGCCGGGGGCTGATGGCCCGGCCGAAACTTCTCCTTCTGGATGAACCGTCGCTGGGATTGGCCCCGAAGCTGGTCGCCCAACTGTTTGAGGTGATCCGGCAGATCCACCGGCACGGGGTGACGATCCTGTTGGTGGAGCAGAACGCCTATCAGGCCCTGCGGGTGGCCTCCCAGGCGTACGTCCTTGAAAGCGGCTGCGTGGTGCTTGAGGGATCTGCCGCGGATCTGCGGGAAAATCCGGCGGTGAAGCAGGCCTATTTAGGTGGATAATATACGGATGGTCAGTCCCTGGTTATGGAAGGCCGTGCGCGTGGCATGGATCCTGTTTCTTACCGTGGTCTCTCTTCGCTTGGCGGACCGGCTGATCCAAAAACATGGAGCCAAACTGTCCGCCGCCCTTCCGCTGACAAGTCTCACCCAGGGCCTGGCCAAGGGAATCATTTGGGGGATTGGAGGTCTGATCCTCCTGGACGCCTTTGGGATCTCGATCACGCCGCTCCTGGCCGCGCTCGGTGTGGGGGGCTTGGCCGTCGCGCTCGGCCTCCAGGATACCTTGACCAACCTTTTCTCCGGGATTTACATCACCATTGCCCGGAAGATCCGGGTGGGCGATTACATCAAACTGGATACGGGGGAAGAGGGGTATGTCGTGGACATCGCCTGGAGAAGCACCCGGATCCGGTCCCTCTCCAACAACCTGATCATCGTTCCCAACACGAAGCTCGCCCAGGCGATCGTGACCAATTACGACCTGCCCACGCAAGATCAGGCGGTCCTGGTCGAGCTGGGGATCGATTACGGATCGGATCTGGAAAAGGTGGAGCGGGTCACTTCGGAGGTGGCGAAGGAAGTGATGCGGCAGGTGGCGGGGGGAGTCCCCTCGTTCGAACCGTTCGTCCGGTATCACACCTTCTCAGACGCTGGGATCCAATTCACGGTGATCCTCCGGGGCAGCACCTTTGTGGATCAGTACCTGGTCAAGCACGAATTCTTGAAAAGGATTCACCGCCGATACGCGAAGGAAGGGATCACCCTACCGTCCTCCCTTCGGACGCTCATTCTGAATTCCTCGGCCCAACCGCCCCGTTAACTTGATACGCCTTCGGACCTTTTTCTGGATCGTTGCCTGCGCGATTGCCCTAGGTGCTCTCGGCCTGCTCTTGGGCCTTCGGTCTTACCAGGTCTTTACCCAGGAGGAGCTGGTGGCGGTCGTCCGGTGCCAGGCCCCTTCCAACCGTTCCACTGACGAGTTCCTCCTAGAGTTCACGCCGGTGACCGACGGTATCCGGGGCTCTTCCCGGAAACTTCCGATCAGGGGAGACCAATGGATGGTCGGAGGGGATATCCTCAAGTGGCATCCGTGGCTGAACTGGATCGGTTTCAAGAACTGCCACAAATTGACCCGGATCAATTCCCGGTATCTGAAGATAGAGGCCGAGCGTGAGCGGCCGAAATCGGCCTATGAGTTGAATGGAGGGACATCCCCTCTTTGGCTCTTTCTGTACCGGTTCGGGAGATGCATTCCGTTCGTGGAAGCGGTCTACGGCAATGCCTCTTACACGATGGCCCAGCCGGGCTCACAATGGGGAGTTTACGTAACCCTCTCTGGCTACTTGGTTAAACCTCTCCGGTAAGATATAATAGTAGTTTCTCGATGATTCCCCGTTATACTCCCCAACGGATGGGTCAAGTGTGGGCGGAAGAAGCCCGCTTCCAGAGAATGCTGGAAGTGGAGCTGCTGGCCTGCGAGGCCCTTTGCAAGTTGGGGAGGATTCCTCGACCTGCTTTCCTTCGGATTCGCCGCCGGGCCCGGCTGGACGTCGCATCGATCTCCCGCCGGGAAGGCAGGACCAAACATGACGTCGTCGCCTTCCTCGGGGAACTCGGATCCCATCTGGGGAAGGATGCCCAGTATCTCCACTTAGGGTTGACCTCCAGCGACGCGCTCGATACCGCGACCGCCGTCCAACTCAAAGAATCCGCCGACATTCTCCTTGAAGATTTGGAAAAACTGCGGCAGGTGGTCCGGCGGCAGGCCCTCCGGTACAAAAACACCCTCTGCATCGGCCGGACCCATGGAGTTCACGCCGAGCCGACCACCTGGGGGCTGAAGCTGGCGGTTTCCTACGCGGAGCTGAGCCGGGCGTTGAGGATACTTCGGGACGCCCGGGGCTGGGTGGCCGTCGGTAAAATCTCCGGGGCGGTGGGGACCTACGCGCATCTTTCTCCGGCGGTGGAGCGGCATATCTGCCGGAAGTTGGGGTTGAAGCCGGCACCGATTTCCACTCAGGTGGTTCCCCGGGATGGCTACGCTGTTTTTCTCTGCCAGCTGGCGATCATCGGCTCGATGCTGGAACGGATCGCCACGGAGATCCGGCACCTTCAGCGGACCGAGGTGCTGGAGGCGGAGGAACCTTTCGAGGAGGGACAGACCGGTTCCTCGGCGATGCCGCACAAGCGCAACCCGGTCTCCTGCGAGCGGGTCAGCGGGATGAGTCGGCTGCTCCGCAGCTACGCGATGGCTTCCCTCGAGAATATCCCCCTCTGGCATGAGCGGGACATCTCCCACTCCTCGGTGGAGCGGGTGATCCTGCCGGACGCGACCTGTCTTCTGGATTTTATGCTGTTGGAGATGGCCCGGATCCTCAAAGGGATGAAGGTGTACCCGGACCGGATGCGGACCAACTTGGGACTCACCCGGGGGCTGATCTTTTCGGAATCGGTTCTTCTGGCCTTGATGGGCAAGGGGCTGACTCGGGAAGCGGCCTATGGAGTCGTTCAGCGCCACGCGCTGGCGGCATGGAAGGGAGGGGCCTCCTTCTCGGACCGATTGGCTTTAGACTCAAAAATCCGGCGGCTTCTTTCTCTCAAAGAGCTGGAGGGCTGTTTCGATCATCGGCGGCATTTAAAACATGTCAACACCATCTTCAAGAGAGTTGGGCTTTAGGGCCGGTTTCGCAACCTCGCGTGGCCGCGCTGGGCGGAGTTGCCAGCCGCGCAAGGCGCGAGGAGGAGGCGTAGCCGGAGGAGTGCTACGCCGACGACGAGCAACGCAGCGCGGCGAAGCAAATCCGCCCAGCCCTTCGGGTTGCGGTGGCAGGCTGCCGTCTCCAGCGTCGCTCCTTCTCGGCGTATCGCTGTGGATACGCCGTCGTCGTCGCTCCTGGGATCCGGCAGCCTGGCACTCGCAACGCGGCTCACGCGAGGTTGCGAAACCGGCCCTTAACACCCAAACCGACTGGCGGTTTGTCATCCGGACCCGGGAAGGTTTCTCAGATCCAGACGCCCGGAAACTCAAGGAGGACATCGCCGATCTGGGGATCCAAGGGGTCGAGAAGGTCTCGATCGTCCAGGTCTATTACGTCGGCGGCGTCTTGACTTCGCAGGAGCTTCAACAGATCGGAGAGAAACTTTTGGTCGACTCGATTGTTCAGGAGTACGAAGTAGAGGCCGTTCATCCTGAGCCACCCGTTCGCCCTTCGACGGGCTCAGGGCGAACGGGTGAGTCGAAGGATTTCATCCATTCTCAAGTCGTCGAGGTCGCCTATCATCCGGGGGTTCGGGACCCGGTCGAGGACTCGTTGAAGAAGGGGGCGCTGGATTTGGGGATCGCCGGGTTAAGGCAGGTCCACACCGCCAAGGAATACGCCTTCGCCGGATCCCTCCCTGCCGAACAATTGACCCGAATCTGCGATAGACTGCTGGTCAACGCCACGGTCCAGCAGATCGTCACCCCGGAAAACCTGGAGCGGCTTCTGAATCCACCGGCGGGATCTCCGTTGTCGATTGAGACGGTCCACCTGATGCAGGCCAGCGACACGGTGCTTCAACGGGTGAGCATCGACCATCAGCTTTCTCTCAATCTGGAGGAGATGCGGGCGATCCAGGCCTATTTCCGGACCCAGAAGCGGGAGCCGACCTTGATCGAGCTGGAGACCCTGGCTCAGACCTGGTCGGAACACTGCAAGCACAAGACCCTGCGGGGGCCGATCCAATACACCGAGGAGATCGACGGGAAGATTCAGAAACGGACCATCCAGAATCTTCTGAAATCCACGATCATGCGGGCGACCGAGGAGCTGAATCGTCACGGGTGTCTTTCCGTCTTCGAGGACAATTCCGGGGTGATCGAATTCGATGAGGAGTTCGCCGTCTGCTTCAAGGTGGAGACGCACAACCACCCCTCCGCGTTGGAGCCGTTCGGCGGCGCCTCGACGGGGGTGGGGGGTGTGATCCGGGATATCCTGGGCACTGGCTTGGGGGCCAAACCGATCGCCTCGACCGATGTGTTCTGCTTCGCCCCGCCGGATTTTCCGGCGGAGAAGGTTCCACCGGGGGTGCTTCATCCCCGCCGCGTGATCAAGGGGGTGGTGGCGGGGGTCAAGGATTACGGGAACAAGATGGGGATCCCGACCGTCAACGGGGCGGTCCTTTTTGATGACCGGTTCGTTGGGAATCCGCTCGTTTACTGCGGGAACGTTGGGCTGATCCCGAAGGACAAAGTGACGAAGCAGGTCTCCCCCGGCATGCAGATCGTCCTGGCCGGAGGCCGGACCGGCCGGGATGGAGTTCATGGAGCCACCTTCTCTTCGCTGGCCCTGACGACGGAATCGGAGGTGGTCTCCGCGACCGCGGTCCAGATCGGGGATCCGATCACCGAGAAGAAACTGGCCGATGCCCTCCTCTTAGCCCGGGATCAGGGCCTTTTCTCAGCGGTGACCGACTGCGGGGCCGGCGGGCTTTCCAGCGCGGTCGGCGAGATGGCGGCCGATTCCGGAGCCAAGGTGTTCCTCGAGCGGGTCCCGCTCAAGTATACGGGGTTGACCCCCGCCGAGATCTGGATCTCGGAATCCCAGGAGCGGATGGTGCTGGCTGTCGCCCCGGCCGATTTGGACCGGCTGCTGAATCTTTTCCGTGAACATGGGGTGGAGGCGACCGCCGTCGGGGAATTCACCGACTCCGGTTGGCTGGAGCTTTTCCACGCCGGGATATCCGTCGGAAAACTGGAGATGGATTTTCTTCATGGAGGAGTTCCGCAGATTTTGCGGCCGGCCCGGTGGAGTCCGCCCGGCTTAAAGGAGCCGGAGATTCCTGTTCCCAGCGATTTGGCGGATTGTCTCCTGAAATCTTTAAGCCGATGGGAGACCTGCAGTAAAGAATGGATCATCCGTCAATACGATCATGAGGTTCAAGGAGGATCCTCGCTGAAGCCCTTGGTCGGTGTGGCCAACCAAGGGCCGTCGGACGCGGCGGTAGTCCGGCCCCGGCTCGATTCCCCTCGGGGTGTGGTCTTATCCAACGGGATCAATTTCCGGTACGGGGATATTGATCCGTACTGGATGGCCCTGTTGGCGGTGGAGGAGGCCCTTCGGCAGATCGTGGCCGTCGGCGGCTCGTTGGAATCCGTGGCGATTCTGGACAATTTCTGCTGGGGGGATCCGACCCGGCCCGAGGTGCTGGGCTCCCTGGTCCGGGCAGCCCAGGGCTGTTATGACGCGGCCAAGGCCTTCGGGGTTCCGTTCATCTCGGGGAAGGACTCCCTTCACAACGAGTACCGGGTGGGGGAGAAGGTGATTCCGATTCCCGGCACCCTGCTGATCTCGGCGATCGGGATCGTCGCCGATGCGGCCCGGTTGGTTTCAATGGACGCCAAGAAAGCGGGCAGCCGGCTCTATCTGGTCGGCTCCACCAAACCGGAACTGGGAGGATCCTCCTATTACGCGTCGCTCGGGTTCCTGGGGGCGAGCGTCCCTCAGGTGGATCTGGCGCAGTCCCCTTTGCTGATGAGTGCGGTCTCCCGGGCGATCGGGCAGGGGTTGGCGGTGTCGGCGCACGACTGTTCCGAGGGGGGACTGGCCGTGGCGGCGGCCGAGATGGCGTTCGCCGGCGGATTGGGGCTGACGCTGGAGCTTGAAAAGGTTCCGCGGCCCACCACGCTCACCCGTGAAGATTTTATTTTATTCTCCGAGTCCCCGACCCGGTTTCTTCTGGAGGTTCCGGAGGAGAAATCGGCTGATTTCGAGCGGGCCCTGGCCGGATTTCCATTGGGCAAAATTGGGCAGTTCCAGAAAGAGCCGGTTTTCCGGGTGATTGGTTTAGGCGGCCAGTCGGTGATTGATGTGGCTGTCGAAGTTCTTCAAGAGGCATGGCAAGCTCCGTTCAAGGGATGGTAGGTGTACCGCTCACCCTGAGCGACGTTCGTCCTTCGACTTGGCTCAGGACGAACGGAGTCGAAGGGCTCAGCACGAACGGTTATTGAGGCGATCTATGGCTAAAGTTCGGGTAGCGATCCTCAAAGCTCCGGGGACCAACTGCGACGGGGAGACGGCTTATGCCTTCGAGCTGGCCGGCGCCCAACCGGAATGGGTCTGGGTGGAGGAACTCAAAACAAACCGGAAGAAATTGGAGGATTACCAAATCCTGGCGATTCCCGGCGGGTTCACCTACGGGGACGACCTGGGGGCGGGGAAACTGCTGGCCAATGAGTTGAAATACCGGCTGGCGGAGTCGCTGGATTCCTTCCTGCGCCGGGATAAGCTGGTGATCGGGATCTGCAATGGATTCCAGATGTTGGTCAAGGCCGGGATCCTTCCCAGCGGGAAACTTTCCACGGAACAGGAAGCCACCTTGAGCTGGAACGATTCCGGGAAGTTTGAAGACCGCTGGGTCACGTTAAAGCCGGAGTTCAACATCTGTGTCTGGACGCAGGGAATCGAAGAGCCGATCGAGCTTCCGGTCGCCCACGGGGAAGGGAAATTTTCCCCGAAGGATCAGACTGTCCTGGAACATCTGTTGGGCTACGGTCAGATTGTTTTCCATTACTGCGATCCCCAGGGCAAGGAGGCCGGCTATCCTTGGAATCCCAACGGGTCGGTCGGGAACATCGCCGGAATCTGCGACCCGTCGGGCCGGATCTTCGGGCTCATGCCCCATCCGGAGCGGCACGTGGCGGGCCTCCAGCATCCCCGCTGGACGAGAGAAGGGCTGGCCGGGGAAGGGCAGGGGCTTCAGATCTTCCGAAACGGCGTTCGGTGGGTGGAGAAACATCTTTAGATGAGTGATGAAATCAAGGAACATTGTGGTCTGTTCGGAATCTATAACCATCCGGAAGCGGCCCGACTGACCTACCTGGGGCTCTTTTCTCTCCAGCACCGGGGGGAGGAGTCGGCGGGAATCGTCTCCTCGGATGGGCAGACCCTTTACAAGCATGTGGGAATGGGTCTGGTGGAGGATGTCTTTACCGAGCAGAACCTCCTCAGCTTAAAAGGGCACACGGCGATCGGGCATACCCGCTATTCGACCACCGGCTCGAGTCTTCTCAAAAACGCCCAGCCGCTCCAGGTCGATTACTCCAGGGGCTCCATCGCCATCGCCCACAACGGCAACCTCATCAACGCCCTCCTCCTGCGGGATGAGCTGGAGGCGCACGGCTCGATCTTTCAGACGACGATCGACTCGGAGGTGATCCTCCATCTGCTGGCCGATCCGGACTACGCCCATTTCGAGGAGGCGCTGGTCGACACTCTTCGAAGGATCAAAGGGGCCTTCTCGCTTCTCATCCTGAGGGAGGATGAGATGATCGGAATCCGGGATCCCAACGGCTTTCGGCCCCTGTGCCTGGGTCAATTGAACGAGAGTACCCTCCTGGCCTCGGAGACCTGCGCCTTGGACCTGTTGGGAGCGAAGTTTGTCCGGGAGCTGGAGCCGGGAGAGGTGGTGATCATCAACCGCTCCGGGATCCGGTCCCTCAAGCCGTTTTCGGCGACGGAGCCGTCCCACTGCATCTTTGAGCATGTTTATTTCGCCCGGCCCGACTCGATCATTTTCGGGGAGTCGGTCCACCAGGTCCGCCAGCGGCTGGGCCGCCGGCTGGCCCGGGAGCATCCGGCCGACGCCGACGTGGTGATCGCGATTCCCGACTCCGGCAATTCGGCGGCGCTGGGCTACTCCCTGGAATCGGGAATCCCCTTTGACATCGGGATGACCCGGAACCATTACGTCGGCCGGACCTTCATCCAGCCCTCTCAGCAGACCCGGGACTTTCAGGTTCGGGTGAAGTTCAATCCGGTCAAGGCGGCCTTGAATGGCAAACGGGTCGTGGTGGTCGACGACTCCATCGTGCGGGGGACCACCTGCAAGGCCCGCTTGAAATCGATCCGGGCGGCGGGGGCGCGGGAGATTCACATGCGGGTCTCCTGCCCGCCGATCAAACATCCCTGTTTCTACGGGATCGATTTTCCGACCCGGAAGGAGCTGATCGCCTGCACCCATTCTCTTGAGGAAATTCAAAAATTCCTGGAGGTGGATTCTCTGGGATTCATCTCCTTGGAAGGGCTCTTGAGCGCCGTCACCGGAAATAAAAACAATTACTGCACCGCCTGCTATTCCGGGAAATACCCGATCCCGTTCGGGAAGGAGGCGGATAAATACATCCTGGAACGGAAGTTCGCCGGCGAAGCCCGCCCGGTCACCGCCCCTTCCCGCGGCCAAGACATGGAAGCATGAGCGCATATTGCGGCCACCGTCGGGGATGGGGGGTTCAGGCCCGCTTGCCGGCCCCAGCGTGGCCGGCTGCGCTACACGAAAGTCCTCGCTCTCCCTCGGGCTTCGCCCTCGGGATCCATGCCCGCTCGGACTTTCGAGTGCCTTCACCCCCCATTTCCATCGGGTGGCCTTCAATGTGCGCTGGAATTTATGGAAGTGATGAGGAAGCTGAGAACCTATAAGGAAGCGGGGGTGGATATCGGCGGAGCCGCCCAGTTCATCCGGGCGATCCAGCCGCTGGCCCGGCTGACCCGCCGGCATGGGCTGGTCCGGGGGATCGGCTCTTTCGGCGGGCTGTTTGAGCTGAATTCCTCCTCGAAGGGGCAGCCGGTTTTGGTCGCGTCGGCCGACGGGGTTGGCACGAAGCTGAAAGTCGCCCAGTTGACCGGCCGGTTCGAGCCGCTTGGGCAGGATCTGGTCGCGATGAACGTGAACGATATCCTCTGTGCCGGAGCCGAGCCCCTCTTTTTCCTGGATTACATCGCCGCCGGAAAACTGGAACCCCAGGTTTTTTTGGAGATCGTCCGGGGGATCGTTCGGGGCTGCGTCGAGGCCCACTGCGTTCTGTTGGGCGGGGAGACGGCGCAGATGCCGCTGGTGTACGCCGGGGAGGATTTCGATCTGGCCGGGTTCGCCGTCGGGGTCGTGGATCGCCGCCGGATCATTTCGGGGAACCGGGTCCGGGTCGGCGACCGGCTGCTGGGGCTGGCCTCCAACGGCCTGCATGCCAACGGCTTCACCCTGGTTCAGAAGGTTTTTTCAAAGAAACAGCTCAAGTCGAAGGGGCGCGAACTTTTGAAGCCGACCCGGATTTACGTCCGGCCGGTGCTGGAGCTCCTCAAGAATCGGATTCCTGTTGTGGGGATCGCCCACATCACCGGCGGTTCATTCCAGGAAAAAATTCCACGGATCCTTCCGGAGGGAAAGTCGGTCGTCTTGCGAAAGGGCAGTTGGCCCGTTCCGGCGATCTTCCGGTCGGTTCAGGCGGCCGGCGTTTCGGAATCCGAGATGTTCCGGACCTTCAACATGGGGATCGGGATGGCGCTGATCCTGCCGCCCCGGGCGGTCTCGCGGGCCCAGCGGCTGCTCAAGCGGCACTCGATCCAAAGCTGGGTGGTCGGCGAAGTGACCAAAGGCCGGAAGGGAGTCCAGATTGTGTAGCCGGCCACGAGTCATTTCGAGGAGGCCCCGTAGGGGCCGACGAGAAATCTCGATGAGATTTCTCGCTTCGCTCGAAATGACCATATTCCAATGAGGATCCTGGTGATTGGCTCGGGGGGCCGGGAACATGCCCTGGTTTGGAAGCTGGCCCAGAGTCCGCTCGTCAAGAAAATCTTTGTGGCGCCCGGGAATGCCGGGATCGACGAGATCGCCGAGAATCTACCCCTGGCGGCGGACAAGCCGGTGGAGCTGGCCGACTTCGCCCAAAGCTCACGGATCGATCTGACGATCGTCGGCCCGGAATCGCCGCTCGTATTCGGGATCGTCGATTATTTTCAGTCAAGGGGCTTGAAGATCTTTGGCCCGACGAAGGCGGCGGCCCGGCTGGAAGGTTCCAAGGCGTTCGCCAAGACGATCATGGAACGAACCGGGGTTCCTACCGCCCGGTTCCAAGTCTTCCGGGATTTGAAGGAGGCGGTCGCCACCATCGAGAAGGCCCCGGTGCCGATCGTCGTGAAAGCGGACGGCTTGGCTGCCGGGAAGGGAGTTATTGTCGCCAAGGACCGGGAGGAGGCGGTGAAAGCCGTCACCGGCATTCTCGCGGACAGAGTTTTCGGAGAGGCCGGCGGCCAGGTGGTGATTGAGGAGTGCCTTTCCGGAGAAGAAGTTTCCATCTTGGCGATCGCCGATGGCGCTCACTGCATTCTCTTGGAATCTTCCCAGGACCATAAGCGGGCCTTCGACGGCGATCAGGGCCCGAACACCGGCGGGATGGGAGCCTACTCTCCGGTCCCGATGCTCAACGGCAGCGGGATCGAGCAGGTCCGAAAAAAGATTTTCGAGCCGGTATTAAAAGGAATGGCGAAAGAGGGAGCTCCCTTTACCGGCGTTCTGTACGCGGGGCTCATGCTCACCTCCGACGGGCCGAAGGTGCTGGAGTTCAATGTTCGTTTCGGGGATCCGGAGGCGCAGGCGGTTCTGCCGCGCCTCAAGAGCGACCTGATGGAATTGATCCTGGCGGCGATGAAGGGGGAGATCCACAAGGTTCCGGTGGCCTGGGATTCGAAGGCGTCGGCCTGCGTCGTTCTGGCCTCGGCCGGATATCCGGGCAAGTACGACGTCGGCCGGGTGATCACCGGTTTGGCTCAGCTCAAGGATCTGCCGGACACGCTGGTCTTCCATGCCGGGACCCGGCGCCAAGGGGATCGGCTGACCACCTCCGGCGGGCGGATCCTCAATGTGGTGGGTCTGGGGAATAATCTGGAAAAGGCATTGGAGAAAGCTTATCAGGCGGCGGATCAGATTCAGTTCGAAGGCAAACAGTGCCGCCGCGACATTGGGGCGCACGCGCTCAACTTCACCCGACAGGGGAGGAACCGTGAAATCGCGAAGCGATAAACCGATCGTTGGAATCTTGATGGGATCGGACTCCGATCTTCCGGTCATGGAGGAGACGGCGAAGGTGTTGGCCGAGGCGGGGGTGGCTCATGAGAGCCGGGTTCTTTCCGCGCACCGGGCGCCGGAAGAGACCGCCCGTTACGCGAAAGAGGCGGCCGGCCGGGGAATCAAGGTCTTAATCGCCGGGGCCGGAGGCGCCGCCCATTTGGCCGGGGTTCTGGCGGCTCACAGCACCCTGCCGGTGATCGGCGTCCCGCTGGACGCGACTTTCTTTCAGGGAGTCGACTCCTATTTATCCACCCTGCAGATGCCGCCCGGAGTTCCGGTGGCGTGCGTTTCCATCGGGAAATGGGGGGCCCGCAATGCCGGGATCCTGGCCCTCCAGATCTTGGCCCTCAGCGACCGGAAGCTGGCTTCCCATCTTAAGAAATTCAAATCCAAACTCCGGCAGGGAGTCCTGGAAAAAGACCGTCAGCTTCAGGGGCGAAAGGTTTGAGGGCGAAGGTCATTCAGGTAGATCCGGAGCATCCGGACCCGGCGGCGATTCATCAGGCGGCGGGACTTTTGAAACGGGGAGGATTGGTGGCTTTTCCGACGGAGACGGTGTACGGCCTGGGGGCGAACCTGGAGGATCCGCAGGCGATCCAGGAGCTGTATCAGGTGAAGGAGCGCCCCTTTGAGAAGCAGTTCACCCTGCACATCGCCGATCCGGCCCTGATCGAGAATCATGGGGTGCAGGTTTCCCCGCTGGCCAAGCGGCTGATATCCCGATTCTGGCCGGGGCCCCTCACCTTGGTTCTGGGCCGGCCGGATGGATCGACCTTGGGTTTTCGGATGCCGAGGCATCCGGTCGCTCTGGCCCTTCTCAAAGAGGCCGGGGTTCCGGTCGTCGCTCCTTCCGCGAACCGGTCCGGGCACCGGCCCCCGCGGGCTGCCCAGGAGGTTCTTGAAGATCTGGCCGACAAGATCGATCTGATCCTTGATTCCGGTCCGACTCCGGTGGGAGTGGAGTCGACGGTGCTGGATCTTTCCGGGGATTCCCCGAAGATTCTCCGCCGGGGAGCGATGGCCGAGGAGATCGAGCAGGCGCTGGCAGGAGGAGATCGTTAAGATCAAAAAGATACTTTTCGTCTGCACCGGGAACAGCTGCCGCTCCGTCATGGCCCAGGGCCTGCTTCAGCATGATATGAAGAAGAAAGGCCGCACCGACGTTCAGGTCTTGTCCGCGGGGGTCAGCACCAGCGGCGGGATCGGGCCGACCCCGGAGACGGTGGAGGTGATGAGTCTTTTGGGGATTGATGTCTCCGGGCACATGAGCCAGCCGGTGACTTCGGAAGTGATCCGCTATGCCGACGCCATCTTCTGCATGGAAGAGTTCCATAAAGAGTGGATCGTTTCCAAGTTCCCGGAAACGGCGAAGAAGACCCATCTGCTGAAATCCTTTCAGGCAAACACCCCCTCTTGGGACGTCAACATCCCGGATCCGATCGGCCGGCCCAAAGAGGTTTATGAATCTTGTCTGATGACGATCCAGGACGCGGTGGATCGGGTCGTCCGTTGGTTGGAGAAGGAAAAAGGGGCTTAGGTGAAGATCGCCATTGGGACCGATCACGGCGGGTACCATTTAAAGAAACAGCTCATCCAACATTTAAAGTCCGGGGGGCATCAGGTGACCGATGCCGGAACATTTTCGCCATCGCGGTGCGACTATCCGGTGATCGGAGCCAAGGTGGCCGGCGCGGTCTCTCGGGGCAGGGCCCGGCGGGGAGTTTTACTTTGTAAGAGCGGGGCGGGGATGGCCATTGTGGCGAACAAATTTCCGGGGGTGCGGGCGGTGGTGGCGGAGACCATCGATTCGGCCAAGCATGCCCGGGAGCACAACGACGCCAACATCCTGGTGCTCGGGGCGGAGCAGGTGAGCGCTCCCAGGGCCCGGGCGATCCTGGCGGCCTGGCTCTCCACCTCGTTCGGCGGCGGCCGCCACGCCCGGCGGGTCCGCCAGATCGAGAAAATTGAGGCGTCATTGCGAAGAAAGAACCGTTCGTGCTGAGCTTGTCGAAGCACGAACCCTGTTACTCATCCTTCGACAGGCTCAGGATGAGCAGTGGAGGATTTAGCCATGTTTGAGCATCTCAGACGAGCCGATCCGGAAATTTACCAATCGATCCTCCAGGAGCTCAAACGCCAGCATGAACATCTGGAGTTGATCGCCAGCGAAAATTTCACCTCGATCCCGGTCCTGGAGGCGATGGGTTCCGTGCTGACCAACAAGTACGCCGAAGGATACCCGCAAGCCCGCTGGTACGGCGGCTGTGAGTTCGTGGATCAGGCGGAGGCGCTGGCGATCGACCGGGCGAAGCAGCTCTTCGGCGCGGAGCATGCCAACGTCCAGCCCCATTCCGGAGCCCAGGCCAACATGGCCGTCTACTTCAGCGTCCTGGAGCCGGGGGATAAGGTGATGGCGATGGACTTGGCCTGCGGTGGGCATTTGACCCACGGCCATCCGAAAAATTTCTCCGGGCGGTTCTTCACCATCATTCCCTACGGGGTGAGCCGCAAGGACGAGCGGATCGATTACGACGAGTTGATGGCGCTGGCCAAGGAGCATCGGCCCAAGATGATCTTGGCCGGCTACTCCGCCTACTCGAGGGTTCTGGATTTTCCGAAATTCCGGGCGATCGCCGACCAGGTCGGGGCGATCCTCCTCGTGGACATGGCCCACTTCGCCGGGCTCGTCGCCGCCGGCATCCATCCCTCGCCGATCCCTTACGCCGAGTTTGTCACCACGACCACGCACAAAACCCTCCGGGGCCCCCGGGGAGGGCTGATCCTCTGCCGAAAAGATTTCGCCAAAAAGATAGACTCCCAGATTTTCCCAGGCATTCAGGGGGGACCTCTCATGCATGTCATCGCCGCCAAGGCGGTGGCATTAAAGGAAGCGAGTGAACCGGCCTTCAAGGAATATCAGCATCAGGTGGTCAAGAACGCCAAGGTGTTGGCCGATTCCCTCCAGCAAAAAGGGTGGCGGATCGTCTCCGGCGGGACCGATAATCACCTGATGCTGGTGGATGTGGCGGGGAAAGGGTTGACCGGCAAAGACGCCTCCACCGCCCTGGACCGGGCCCGGATCACCGTCAACAAGAATGCGATTCCGTTCGACCCCAATCCTCCGATGAAAGCCGGTGGGATCCGGCTGGGGACTCCCGCGGTGACGACCCGGGGTATGAAGGAAACTGAGATGCGAACCATCGCCGGCCTGATCGACAAAGTCCTTTTAGCCATGGCCGAGGAAGGGGTCCTCGAGCAGGTTGCCCGGGATGTGGAAACCCTGGTCGAGAAATTCCCTCTTTACCCGGAACTGCGCTCCCAACTTAAGGAAATTTCATGAACCCGGTCCAACTTTTTTTCACTCGAACCCTCACCCTTTTCCTAACCCTCTGTCTCGCTCTGCCCGCTCCATCCTTCGCCTTAAGAAACGAGACCACCGAGGGAGCTGGATTGGAGGAGAAACTCGCCCATTCCCTTCAGGATGGCAATCCCGATGCCGCTTTCAAAACAGTCACTCGCCAGATCGGCCGACTCGTCGTGCAACCTGTCCCCCCGGTACCCGGTACCGTTCCGCCCTCCGCCGGCCTGGAGGAAGAAT
This sequence comes from Candidatus Omnitrophota bacterium, assembly GCA_016201735.1. GTDB lineage: Bacteria > Omnitrophota > Gorgyraeia > 1-14-0-20-64-10 > 1-14-0-20-64-10 > JACQCH01. The sequence goes on along the minus strand of JACQCH010000030.1, from coordinate 8,707 downwards.
TTATCGGTGATCCGCCGGCATTCAAGAAATACCACGCGGAATTAATCCGTCGAATGAATGAGAATACAGAAAGCATTCCTTTTGAGGCGGAGTTGGATCGTTTTGGCAAGCTCTCTCGGGTTGAGAACCGCCCCTTGGCTCGCAACAGGGGGCGGATTGCCCAAGATGAAATCCACCTTTCATTTATTCCGGCACCGTGGGAGACGATCCGCGAGTTCCGGATTCTGACGGTTAACCGGGAAGAACTCTGGCTGGCGAACGTGCGCACAGGCCGATTCATCCTCTTTCGGAGGGATGGGAACCTGGTTATCCTCCTGAAGCCTCCCTATGGATTGCAAGGAAAGGAACTGCAACATTCCATGTTTCAGTTGCTTCAATTCATCGGTCAGGCAGGTGGAATTCGGGATGTGAAGATTCTTCACGAGTTGAAAGAGAAAGAGATCCCCAGAACCGGCTCTCTCGAGTTTGCTCTCGAAGGGAAGGGGGAAGTAGCTCGGGTTGTTTTGGGAAGAAGGGGATTCATTGTTTCCCACATCTCCGCCGCTGGGCTGGAGGAGATCCCGAAGGTGGATGAAGTCTTGCGGCGGCTGCAAGGCGAATTTCCAAAAGACAACACGGTTATCCAGCGCCAATTGGCGAAAGCTCTGAAACGGTACGAAAGGTTAACCCCTGAGGAAAAACAATTTGTCCAGGCATGGCTCTGGAGCGATGAGGAGCACTTCCAATCCTATCAGCAGAAGCTGCTCCTCATCAATGGTGGGGAATCGGATTGGTATGTGAGGAGAGTCATGGGCCAGACGGGGTTGATTCCAAAAATGAAGGAGGTGGTTCGGGTCTTCCGCAGCGTGGAGAATATCCCCGGCACCGACGTGCGGCTTGTTATCGGAGACAATTTCGGCGGTTATCCCTCCTCTTCCTTTTTGGATGACCCGGGTCGGCTGAAACGGGAGCTGGGTGAGATGAAGGATCATCTCCAAAAAGCCTTTGAAGATTACCGAAGCTTTTACCCGGAGGAATATCCCCAAATTCAGAAAGCCGTGAGAATCATCCGCCTCCAGCGAAGTCCGAGCGGGCCCGATGCAGCCAAGGGATGGGTCGACATCCCCACCATTCCCGGCTGGCTTAACATGAACTTCCCCTATCGGCAAGGAGGATACTCGGGGATTGCCGTGGTGGGAGACGTCGCCGCTACTCTGATCCAGGAGATCGATCATTTGCGGTGGCACCAGGAATATGCGCCGCGGGATGTCGCCCAAGGGAAGGGATTGGACAAGGATTTCGAGTTCTCCAGGGATCCCCTGCATCTGGGAAAAGGACAGATCAACCCCCACGATTATTTGATGGAGATTCGAGGCCATGCGGTCACCGCCGATTATCTCATCCGGCGGGCTGAGCGGATCATTCAAACTCCTCCTCCGGGTATCGGCGCCGACGACCTCCGACAAATACTCCAAGATTACCAGGGGTACATCTCCGATCTGCTCGGGATGATCGGGAAATCCATTGAAATGCTTCAATCGAAAGAAGGGCAAATCGTCCTCACGCCGCTGGGTCAGAAACTGCTCGAGCAGTTCGCTCAGCGCCATGAGGACCAACGGAATCGTCTAGGGCACCTTGCCGCCGCCGGGCTGGAGGAACTGGCTGAAACCTCTGGGGGAGAGATCCATTTGACCCCATTGCTTCTGGAGAAGACAAAAGCCCTGGTAGAGCAGGTGCGCCTTCTCCAGGTCTCCCACGCGTCGCCAGCTCTAAAAGAGAAGGCGAGGAATTTTGAGCTGATCTATCTGAGATTACCGGAGATCGCTAAGGCTCTTATCGCTGCTTACCGAGACTTCGCTAGGAAAGAAAAACGGGCCATCGGCAAGATAAGACTTTATCTGGTGGGCGGGAGACTGAAGGGAAAGCCATTGGAACTCAGGAGTGATATCGATTTCTTTATCGCTTCAGAGAAGCCAAATTGGAACATCGGCTCCTACGGTTGGCCGCATTCCATTTCTCGATATAAGTTTATTGAAGCAGCTCTTGCTCCCTTACGGCTTCCCATTCGGCTAAGATACCAAGACTATCCTATTCCTAGCCCTCTTCCCCCCAATCATATCGAGTTCTTCGACTTATGGGAGTCCGGAGAACTGCCTTCCGACTATGATGTCGCCGAAAAACCGGACCGTCTACTTCTTGCCGCGGCACATGACTCTCCCGCCGGGATGGAGGAAGACCATGTTCGAATTGCTGAAGAAGTCCCAATAGGTGAGTGGGATCAGGAGGTGAATAAATATCTGGTAGAGCTCGGTGGCATCAAACTAAAGACAGAGCATTATGGCGAAGGAACGATTTTCTTGAGGGCGGACAAATTATATCCCGCCGCTAACTGGCTTAAGGTAAACATCTTTGCGGCGGAGGAGTGGGTTCGGGCGCATGAAGAACTGAATGAAAAACTTTCAGTTGGTCATGACCCCGGCAAGCCAAAGTTGGGACGTTTACTTGGAGTGCTTGCCGTAGAACGAAAGCAGGTAGATGCGAAGGGAAATGCCGCTTTTATTATAGCAAACCAGCTTTTCTCTTGGACGCTTAGACTTCAGCATCGAGATGAAATCGAGGCCAGGCGTATTGCAATTGAAGCAGTAGGCGAATGGGGAAAATCACGACAGAATCCTGTTCCTGTGTATCTCATCGGTCCAAAAGCCATCAGGAAATTGAAACCCGAGTTATCGGATCCAACCGTGCGATGGAATTACGAATATCCTGTCAATCGTTCCATCTGGGGCACCGAACGAGTCCACGTGAGAGACTCGGCGATATTGTGGGATACGCAAGAAGCCGGCCCCCTCAAGTGGTTTGTTTACCGCGGTAAGCCTCATGCCGCTGGGCTGGAGGAAAAGGAATCCAAGAGACTCCTCGAAGATTTGATTGAGGATTCCAAAGGCCCGCTGGCTCAAGCCGTTCGGCAGGGGCAGAGGATCGCGGTGTTGGTCGATCCCTTGGTCACGGGAGCATCGGTGGAAGAGCTGGCGGCGATCGGGAATCTCTTTGCCGACCGATTGCGGGATTTCCGTGGCTACCCGGTGGTCGAGATTAAGCCGCTGGTGCCTGGCGCCGCCGAGAAGTATCGGGCCAACAGGTATCAAGTGATCCAACTGAAGCTGGCTCCGAGAGAAGTTCCCATCGATTCCAATACGGTTTACGTCCAGTTGCCCTCCGGTTCCGACCGGTTGATTCCGGTCAAGTTCCTGCTTTTGGTGGTCTCTGAGGCGATTGCCCGGTGGCAGAGAGCCCAAGGGGCGGTCTTGACCAGCCCCATGATTCTACCGGCGGCTCCGTATCTGAACGCCGCCGGGTTATCCTTGGATGACATCTGGGACATTCTCTCCACCCGCTTCGCGTAATCTTTTGACCCCTGCTTCACCACATAACGGCCATTGATTTTTTTGTTAATCCGTGTCATAATATATGACGTGGAAAGACAGTGGGTTTTAAAAGGGGAGGGAGAGAGGGTTCTGAAATTGGAGGTAAAGTCTGCTGGAGAAGGGAAGCCGGCCGAAATCGTGCGCCCTGTGCTGACTGTCCAGGAAGTCTGCCGCCGCTTGAAGAAGTCGCGGAGACAGGTGTACCGGTACTTGAAGGCCGGCCGGCTGCGGGCTTGCGCCAGGATTTTGGGCCAGTGGCTTTTTCCCCAGGGAGAGGTGGAGCGGTTCCTTCAGAGCAAGGTACCTCTTTCTCTAAAACCTTACTTCTGGGACGTGCAGCTCTCTAATCTATCCATCGACCATCACCGGGATTTTATTTTGGGACGCCTGCTGGAAGATGGGGACCGTCAGGCGCTCCAGTGGGTTTTCCGGACTTATGCCCGGAATTTGATTCTGGGTTTCTTAAGAAGGCGGGGAACGGAGCTTTTGTCTAAAAAGTCATGGCACTTCTGGTCATCGCAGCTTGGAGAAAAACCGAAGATCCATCTTAAAGAGTCATGGAGAAGCCAAGGACGCCGTTGGGGTGGAGTGGGATGAAAACCGTTGAGGCAGTTCCGGCTTCGGTCAAGAAGCTGTTGAACCAGCTTGCCCAGGCCGGCATCTTCCGGGAATTTTATCTTGCCGGAGGAACCGGTTTGGCCCTCCGCTTATCCCATCGCCGGTCGATCGACTTGGATTTTTTCTCCCGGACAAACCGTCTGGATTCAGATGGGCGCCGCGAGCTTTTGGCACGGCTGAAATCATTTCCTGGATGGAAGTCGGAGGAAGCTAAGGAGGGAACTGTTCATGGGCAGATCGGAAGGGTTCGGGTCAGTTTTTTCTGGTATCCTAATCCGTTGGTGAAGCCGTTTCTTCGAAGAGGACCCCTTCGGATTGCTTCGATGGAGGATATCGGGCTGATGAAGATAGGAGCGATCATCGGCAGGGGTTCTCGGAAGGATTTCGTGGATCTCTATGAAATCTGTCAAAGGATTCCGCTCTCGCGGCTGTTTACACTTGGAGAAAAGAAGTTCAAAGACAGCCGGGATTTTATCCTTCAGGCTTTGAAGGCCCTTGACTTTTTTGAGGATGCGGAAGGGGAACCTGCTGTGATCGCGGTAAATCCTCTATCTTGGGATTGGGTGAAGAGATTTTTCGCTGGAGAAGTGCGGACCCTCTCGCCGCGTTACCTTAAGGGGCTTGGCCGGAGGTGATCTGCCCGTTCTGCGGGGCGAACGAAGATAAGGTGATCGATTCCCGGGAGGCGGCGGAAGGAGCGGCGGTCCGCCGGCGCCGGGAATGCGTCAAATGCCAGCGGCGCTACACCACCTACGAACGGCTGGAGGAGTCGCCGCTTCTCGTGGTGAAAAAGGACGGCCGGCGGGAGCCGTTTGACCGGAAGAAAATCTTAAACGGGATCTTGAAGGCCTGTGAGAAGCGGCCGATCCCAGCGGAAAAGATCGAGGCGGCCGTCGATGAGATCGAGCGCCAGATCAGCAAACAGTTTGAAAGGGAAGTCTCCTCCGTCGAGATCGGGCAGAAGGTGATGGAGCATCTGGCCCGGCTCGATGACGTTGCCTACGTCCGGTTCGCCTCGGTCTACCGCTCCTTCAAGGACCTGAACCAATTCATGAAGGAGCTCCGGGAACTCCTCAACAAGAAACAGCCGTAGCTTCGACTTCCTTAAATCTAGCGGACAATACATAGGTTATAACCTATACTAAGATAGGATATAAGCTATTGTCCGCGCTGTGGCAGAAGGGAATCGTTCATTGGTATCGGACCTTCTCCCGGTAGGAGTTGAAGCTTGCCCTGATGGATTTGGATATTTATGATCCGAAATTCAATAAAGGAAACCAAGCGGATCCTGAAAGACCCCGCGCACCCAGAGTTCCCTCGGCGGATGACGGTGTTCCTGATGCGCTGCGACAAACCCAAGGAACTGTTTTCGGTGATCTCCAAAGAGAAGTTTGTCCAGGTCTGGCCGAGGATTCGAGGGTATTGGATCAAACGGATGCGGCGGTCAGACTCCAGAGACTGGTGGGAAACCATCTATGAGCAGCTGACCTCGGCGCATCAGTCGAGATCGGCTCGAATTGAGGGCGGCCCCTCCGCCTTCTTGCGAAGATTGGGTGCCCTCGTAAAAGAAGCGAGAATTGAGAGCGGGTTGAGCCAAAGACAGCTGGCGCTTCGCATCGGAATGAGACAGCCCGATATCTCCAGAATTGAAGAGGGAAAGCAGAACATCACGCTGTTTACTCTTGCGCGGCTCTGTAAGGTGTTGGGAATCCGGTCCTTAGAAGTTTCTTGACGAGTTCGAGGGGAAGGCCGACGACGTTCGTGTAGGATCCCTTGACTTTCGCCACGACCGGATCTTTCTTCTGTTGCACGGCGTAGGCGCCCGCCTTGTCCTGGTGTTTGCGGGCGGTGCGGGCGATCTCCTCCAGGGTCATTCGGCGCATCGTGACATAGCTGACGGCATGGGCCGTTTTCTCTTTGCCGGTCCCGGCGTCGACGAGAGCCACACCGGTCACGACCCGATGCGTGGTCCCTTGAAGGCGGCTCAACATCCGGCAGGCGTCGGAGAAATCGGCCGGTTTCCCCAGGATCTGCCCTTTGTGAACCACCACAGTGTCGGCCCCTAGCACCCGCCCGTCCTTCACGCGTCCGGCCACGAGCTTCGCTTTGGCCAGAGCCAGTTTCTTCGCGTAGATGGCGGGGTCCAATAATCCAGGCGGCGGCTCCGCCAGCCCGCTGGAGATTACCTGGAAGGGAACCTTAAGCTGCTTTAAGAGTTCTTTCCGGCGGGGGCTGGCCGAGGCAAGGACAAATTTCTTAGATCGGCCCGCTTCCGAAGGTCTTGATACCATTTGAAATAATCCTCGAACCGCTTCCGGTTGGCAAGCTCTTTCTCGATGCTCTCTTTCATCTCCGGGAAGATCCTTTCATCAGGAAGCTGTTTCCCCTCCAGCTTGGCGACAAGCCACCCCTTGGGACCGGAGAGGGGGGCGGCGGCGACCTGGCCCGGTTCCATGCTAAAGAGGGGCTCGAAGGCCGCCCATCCTTTGCCCAGTTCCGGGAGATTGCTGTCCCCTTTAAAGAAATCGGACTTGACCACCTTGAGGTTCATCTGCTCCGCCGCTTTGAACAGTTGTTCCGGCCGCTGGCGGGCCGCCTCGGCGATTTCCTGGGCCAATGTTTTACTCGAAAGAGTCAGCGTGCTGACCTGGATGGAGGTTTCTTTGAGGAGAAAATGTTTGTGAATCTCTTGTTCGGGAATTCGGGGTTCGGGCAGGGCCTGCTCGAACAATTTCTTTAGGGTCAGATTCTCTCGGATTTCCTCCTCGAAGGCCCTGGGGCTGGTTCCCAAGGTGTATTGAACGATCGCCTGGTATCCGACCCGGTCAAACTGGCCGTCTCTTTGGAAGATGGGCCACCGTTTGAGCTCCTCGATGATTTCCCGGTCAGAAACCTGGATCCCCAGCCGTTTGGCTTCCCTGAGCAGCATCAGCCGTTCCCATGCTTGATGTCCGAGTTCTTCATTGGAAACTTCCTGGTGGGCCTTCTCCCCGTGGGTAAGAATCGCTTGATGAGTTGCCGCCTCCAGCGCCCGCTGATAGGTCTGGAAGGGGATTTTCCTGCCGAAGAGGAAACCGGCGGTTTCTGCCTGTGTCGCCTGCAGGGAAACCACCGTTCCCACCAGCCAGAGAAGGAAACCCGCAATGGCGGCTCCGGCGATCCAGCCGACCTTCTTTCGCATCCATTTCATGCCCCCATTGTACTGAAACTTTGCTTGGGAGGCAAGAGGCCGTTTACGTTTATTGGATGGTGTTATGTGATACGATAATTTTAATATAAAATCGGTTGACTTAAGAGGAATCCGGCGATAGAATACCCTCTTTCTGATGTAAACAACTGGATCCTCGCGGGAGCCTGCCCTCGACTCTGATCGAGGGTTTGCCCTCATGTAAATGAGGGCGAGGATGACATCTAGGAGAATTGAATGAGGCTTAAATTTGGACTGCCGAAGGGGAGCCTTCAAGAAGCGACGCTCCAATTGTTTAAGAAGGCCGGTTTTCATATCACCATGTCCGATCGCTCCTATTTTCCTTCGATCGATGACGAAGAGATGGAAGTGATTCTTTTAAGAGCTCAGGAGATGTCCCGCTATGTGGAGGCGGGCGTCTTGGACGCCGGGATCACCGGCAATGATTGGATCCTGGAGAACGGATCGGACGTGGTGAAGGTGGCGGACCTCTCTTACTCCAAGCAGGGTTTTGAGCCGGTCCGGTGGGTGCTGGCGGTTCCGGTGGACTCCAAGGTGATGAGGCCCAAGGATTTGGATGGAAAGCGGTTAGCCACGGAGCTGGTGGCGATGACGAAGTCGTATTTGAAAAGCCATAAGGTCAACGCCACCGTGGAGTTTTCTTGGGGGGCTACCGAGGCGAAGGTGGGGACCGATCTGGTGGACGCGATCGTCGAGTTGACCGAGACCGGCGCCTCTCTGCGGGCCAACAAGTTGAGGATCGTCGATACGATCTGCACGTCGACGACCCAATTGATCGCCAACAAAGCCGCCTGGCGGGAGCCCTGGAAGAAAAAGAAGATCGAATCGGTCGCCACCCTGTTGAAGGGAGCGATCGCGGCCGAGTCGAAGGTCGGCTTGAAGATGAACGTCTCCAAGAAGAATTTGAAATCGGTTCTCGGAATCCTGCCGGCCATTAAGAAGCCGACGGTTGCCCCGTTGAGCACCGGCGGCTGGTTCGCCATTGAGACGGTGCTGGATCAGAAGGGGGTCCGGTCGTTGATCCCTGAATTAAAGAAGGCCGGGGCGGAAGGGATCATTGAGTACGGTCTGAACAAGATCATTTACTAGGAGAGCCAATGCCGAATTTAAGGAAAAAACGCCGAAAGAAGATGGCCAAGCACAAGAGGAAGAAGCGTCTTCGGCGAGACCGGCACAAGAAGAAGTGACGCGAGGCCCGGACTTACGCGAGTATCAACGAGCGTAAGTCCGCTGGCCGGGCGTCATCCCGAGGTGCGAAGCATCGAGGGATCTCGAAGCGAGATTTCTCGGCCTAACGGCCTCGAAATGACAATGAAATACTCGAAATGACCAGTGAAATATGAGATGGTTTTCAGTTAGCATCACGACTCATGCAAATTGACCGATTTCCCCCTATGATCTACACTGGGCCTACTCCCCGATGGTTCAACGATTCCATTGGGGAGGAGACCGCATGGTGCCAATCGTGGACTATCCG
>JACQCH010000010.1 GCA_016201735.1 Candidatus Omnitrophota bacterium | reverse complement strand
GACTTCTCCCACGCGCCCAGGTATCCAAGGTCAAACGTTCCTCGCCAGACAGGAGAATGGGTTCCGCGATTCTGCTCATGGCTATCGATCATAGCGGGTATCCTTTTACTTGTAAAGTTATTTATGGGACAGTACACTAGCAGACCAAATTCCAACTGGTTCCATTCATCCGAATAGTAGATAGGGCACCGGATTCGAACACTCCCCACCTGGAGCGTCGTCCAATGGAGATGTCCAACCACGGATCCCCCAATGCCTCCGAAGAGTCTGGTTTTTCCTTTTTGAAGGGGGAAGCCTAAGGCAGAGGCGATTTCGCCAGAGAATATACACTCATCGGCTCCAGAGTCGATCAGAGCCTGGCTGCGAATATGGGCCTTCTTGGATCGGAGTGTTATCGGAATGACAGGCCGGTAAGTGGAAGACCACCGTCTTGTGAAGGGATCAACAACAGGAAATCTAACGTATGGGAATCGAAGCGGTGCCGACGAAGAACCGCTCACAAAATATATTCCAGAAACTCCCTGGGGATTTTCGACAGGATAGGGTCCTGGATGCCTTTCTTTCGAGCATTGGCCAGAGCTTCCTTCAAGGTGGAGCCTGAAGCGACCACCTTCTTGCGGTCATCGCTCAAGGCGACCCACTGGCCGGCGTAACGCTTTTCGATTTGAACCATATCCACAACGGGCATGTATTTGACCTCCGTCTATAAAGATACCTTAAAATCGACAGCGGCGTCAATGGCTCTGTGATCAATGATCAACTCGCGAGGATGGAACGCAACGCCCCTTCCAATTCCGGGTATCGGAATCGGTAGCCGGAGGACAGCAGCTTGGCCGGTTCCACTCGGGCGGAGGCCAGAAGCGCTTCATCGGCCAGCTCACCGAAAGCCAGCCGGGCGGCGAAGGCGGGCACAAAGAAGAGAGTAGGGCGCCGTAAAACCCGCCCCAATGTTTTCGTGAATTCCAGGTTCGTGACCGGATGGGGAGAAACCACGTTGACCGGTCCCCGGATTCCATCGGTGACCAGAATGTGATGGATCGCCCCCGCCACGTCGTCAATGGCGACCCAGCTCATCCATTGTTTTCCGGATCCCAGTTTCCCACCGAGCCCGAACCGGAACGGAGGCATCATCATCGCCAGCGCCCCTCCGCCGGTGCTCATCACAATCCCAAAACGGGTGTTCACCACCCGGATTCCTTTTTGCGCGGCCGGAGCTGTCGCTTTCTCCCAATCCTGTCCCACCTCGGCGAGGAATCCGGCGCCGGGGGCCGATTCTTCCCGAAGGATTTCTTCTCCCCGATTCCCGTAGATGCCGATGGCGGAGGCGCAGGCCAGGACTTTGGGGGGCTGTTGAAGGCGGGCGAGAGATTCGGCGAGCAACTTTGTTCCTTTGACTCGGCTGTCCCGGATCTTAATTTTCTTCTCGGGGGTCCACCGCCCACTGGCGATCGGATCTCCCGCTAGATGGACGACAGCGTCTAACCCCTCCAGCCGGGTGGTATCGAGGATGCCGGCGACCGGATCCCACTGGATCTCGATCTCCGCCCCTTTCGGAGAATGGCGGACCAGCCGGATCACCTGGTCTCCCCTTCGGTTGAGGATGGGGATCAGGGCTGATCCGATCAGTCCGGAAGAACCGCTGACGAGGATCTTCACCCCGCCCCTGCGGAATGATGAAGCGGCCAAGGCCGCTTCACTGCGCCGAAGGCGCAGGTGCCCTCGGCTAATCTCCAACCGAATCTTAGAAAACACGTCCCCTCTAAGCCGAGGGCACGATTCCGCAGGGGCGGGGTCATGGGATTCAGGGAAATTGTAGCAGGGGCAATGTTATAATGAAAGCCTCATGACGATGAAAATACCGGCAGAATATGTGATTGCCATCGCCAGCGGCAAGGGCGGCGTCGGGAAAACTACGGTCAGCGTGAACATCGCTGCGGCCCTGGCTATGGAAGGGGCGAAGGTCGGCCTCATGGATGCTGACATCTACGGGCCGAACGTGCCGCTGATGATGGGTTTGAAAGGCCTTCCTCCCCTAAAGGGTCAGCAGATCGTCCCCGCTGAGAACTTCGGAGTGAAGGTGATGTCGATGGGTTTCCTGGTCCGGCCGGAGGATGCGGTGGTTTGGCGGGGGCCGATGCTTCACAAGGCGGTGAACAAGTTCCTGAAGGAAGTGGAATGGGGTGACCTGGATTATCTGCTTTGTGATTTGCCGCCAGGAACTGGGGACGTCCAGCTTTCTCTTTCGCAGTCGATCCCATTGACCGGGGCGCTGATCGTGACGACGCCGCAGGATGTGGCCCTGCTCGACGTCAAGAAGGCGATTGCCATGTTTCAGAAGGTCAAGGTGCCGATCCTCGGCGTCGTGGAGAACATGTCCGGCTTCGTCTGCCCCCACTGCCGTCAAACAACGGAGATCTTCGATAAAGGGGGCGGGGAGCAGGCCGCCGAGCAGTTGAAGATTCCGTTCCTGGGGGCGATCCCGCTGGTCTCGGAGGTCCGGATCGGTTCCGATACCGGCCATCCGATCGTTCTGACCCATCCGGACTCTCCGGCGGCCCAGGCCCTGATTCAGGCGGCCAAGAAGCTGGCCGCTCAGGTAAACGCTCTGGCGGCGGAGGAAGCACAGCACTCGAAATCGGTTTGGAACGTATGATCCCCGACTCTGTTTTGGATTGTTACGGTCTGCTCTGTCCGGTTCCTGTCCGGAAAACGGCCGAGGCAATCGATGGGCTTCGTTCAGGCCAAATCCTGGAAGTGATCGCCACCGATGAATGGTTTGGCCCGGATCTGGAGGCCTGGCTGCGGCACCATCCCCATGAACTCCTGAAGATCCAGCAGGTAGGGCAGGAGATTCACGCCTACCTCAAAAGACAGTGACCCCGCCCCTCCGGAGTGATGCCCTCGGCATAGGTTACGATTTGGATTTTTATGGAGTCGTTCAACGAGAGATGGCCGAGGGCATTTGTGCCTTCGGCACATCGGCTCCGCCCCTGAAGGGGCGGAGCCGCAACTCCGGAGGGGCGGGGTGAACCCTCCGGCAATTGAAGTTTCTCATCTGGTTAAGCGGTACAACGGCCTGACCGCGGTCGATGACCTTTCCTTTGACGTCCAGCCGGGAGAGTTGTTTGGTTTCCTCGGTCCCAACGGGGCAGGGAAAACCACGACGATCCACATCCTCTGCACCCTGCTGGCCCCCTCGTCGGGCAGTGCCTCGGTGGCCGGCTTTGACTGCCTGAATCAGCCCCGCCAGGTCCGGCAGAGTCTGGGGATCATCTTCCAGGACCCGTCGCTCGATGAGCGGCTGACTGCCTGGGAGAACCTGGAATTTCACGGGATGATCTACCATATGCCCAAACTCCTCCGGCGAGAGCGGATGGAAGCGGTTCTGGATCTGGTGGATTTGGGGGAGCGGCGCCACAGCATCGTCCGGACCTATTCCGGCGGGATGAAGCGGCGGCTGGAGGTGGCCCGGGGGCTCATGCATCAGCCGCGCGTCCTGTTCCTCGACGAGCCGACGATCGGGCTGGACCCGCAGACCCGCCGCCGGATCTGGGATCTATTCAAACAGCTTCGGGCGCAGCTCGGGATGACCCTGTTTCTCACCACCCATTCGATGGAAGAGGCGTCGCAGTGCGGCCGGGTCGCGATCATCGACCGGGGGGAACTCTTGGCGCTGGATTCACCGCAGGCCCTGGTCGCGGCCCATCGGGCTGAGAATTTGGAGAAGGTGTTTCTCACCCTGACCGGACATGGATTGAGGGACGAGGAGGTCTCGGGACCTGAGAGAATGCGGGACCAGGTGCGCCGGTTAAAGCGGTGGCGGTGATCCTATGATTGATTATTCCGCGCTCCTTATGATCTGGCGGCGGGACATGATCCGCCTTTCCCGTGACCGGGCGCAGATCGCCGGGTCTCTGGCCCGTCCGATTCTGTGGCTGCTGGTGCTTGGGTTCGGGCTGGGCTCCGCCTTCCCGGGATTTCACGGCATTCCATACATCTCTTACCTGTTCCCCGGGATCATCGCCATGAATCTGCTCTTTGCCTCGTTCCTGTCCGCCATCTCCATCATATGGGACCGGGAATTCGGGTTCTTGAAAGAGATGCTGGTGGCCCCGATTTCGCGGATTTCCATCGCGGTGGGGAAGGCGGCCAGCGGGGCCACGGTCTCCTTCCTTCAGGGATGTCTTGTTCTGGCATTCATCCCTCTGGTGGGGGTTTCGATCGGCCCGTGGCGGCTGCTGGCCGGACTGCCGGTGATGCTCCTCATCGCCTTCGCCATGACTTCGCTGGGCCTGCTGGTCGCTTCCCGGATGTCTTCCTTCGAAGGGTTCGGCACGATCGCCAATTTCGTGATCATGCCGATGTTCTTCCTCTCCGGCGCGGTCTTTCCGCTTGCCACCGCGCCAAGGGCCCTTCAGATGGTGGGGCTGATCAATCCTCTTTCCTACGGGGTGGATCTCCTGCGGTGGCTTTTCTTGGGGGTTCGCCAATTCCCCCTGATGCTGGATTTTTCGGTTCTGCTTCTGTTTACAGCGGCGGCGGTGGGGGGAGCCGTCTGGGCCTTCTGCCGCCGCCTCTGATTGTTAGTATAAAACTAAATTTAATGTGTAACTTGACAATTTGCCAAAAATCAACCATACTTAGAATGAAGCCCTGATAAAGGCAAACCCGCCGCAAGGCGGGGACGCAAAGCCACGGGTCCAGAAGGATCGCCGGGCTGCCGAGGCCAAAACAAAGGGAGATGAAAATGGGCCGCGGTAGCCCGGCTTTTCTTTTTGCCAGTTTCTTGAGCGCTTAAAAAATGAGGATGCGAAGATGAGGTGGAAAATGGCGGGGGTGGCGAGTGTGGGAATGGGGCTGTGGTTCCTTGCCCTGCTGATTCCGGCCCGGGCAGTGGTCGCGCAGATGCCGCCGACTGATTCGGATCAACAGAAGGTCGAGACCTCAACGATCCCTCTGGAGCAGGCCGCGCAAAATTTCACTGCTATGCAAATCCCGGATGCTATGAAAGCAGTCGGCGCCGCGCTGAACCAAGCAGCCGCCATGAATAATTCACCTGTTGTCTACTCGGGTCCGGCTCCGGCTCTGCAACAAAGACCAAGTTTGGGTCCGGGGACGGGGATGCTTCTGGATTGGGTGGGGTCTTTGATCTTCCCCAACTTCAAGGAGCCGCCGTCGCGTCCGCCTCCCTTTCGTATCTTTCCCCTATCAGACGATGTTTTGCGCAACTGGTTTTTCATCGGCGTTAAAGAAAAACCTAAAGAAAGACCGCAGAATCGTCTCCTGGATTTCCTGGAGCCCTTCCTTGGGCCCCTCCCCGGCAGGCAGCAAGCCGCACAGCCACATCCACTGGAACCGGGAGACACCCTTGCATGGAGGGGAGCAGGAGGTAAGGAAAAGCCGGTCGCTAATGCTGTCATGAAGCCGAACCAGGAGCCCATCGCTAAGGCCGCCATCAAGCCGACGCAACTGAAAGCGGGAGACACCATTAACTATGGGGTGGGCAAGCCCGAGTTCGAGATAAATGTCAACGAGAATTCTATTGTAACGATCACTTACCAGAATGGGACCAAAGTTACTCTGAATCCGTCCGACTATCCGTCGGTGAAGCTAAAAGGTGAGGAAGAGAAAAAACTTGAGATCTGGGATAAAGAGGCGGCGAAGAAATTTGGCGATCTGCAAGTGATCCATCGAGCCGGAGTGGAATTTCGCATCACCTTTGGAAATGACGGTGAGGTGAGTACGATTATCCTCAAATATGAAAGAAAATTTGAGGGAAAAAAAGGAGATCTGCAGGTGATCCTCTGGGCGAACGGAACCGTCACTGTCATCGTCATCGTCGATGATAAGAAGATTCGTTTCGATTACATAATGCCAAAATACTCAGTGGGCTGAGCAAGGCGGCCCTCCCCAGATCGAACGGGCACGGCTTTTGTTCCGTGTCAGAGAACCGATGGAACCTTCTCCCTTGTGAGAGTCAGCTTCGTCAAGTACCGAGTCACCCTCTATGAATACCTGGATGGGCGTATCGAGATCGGCTATGGGCCTTACTGTTTCCCGTTGCAAGCGGCCAAGAATCGATTACAATACTCAGTAGGAAAGGTGACGGTTTTGTAATCTATTGCGCCGGATTTACGTGGATGTCGCAGGACTGACCTGCCCACAAAAAGGGTCGAAATCATTTCTAGAAGCCCTGAAGCGGTCCATCCAGAAGGTCGGGCTGGAAGGGCAGGTGGAGGTGATTTCCCGCGGCTGTTTCGGCCTGTGTAATTTAGCCCCCAACCTGTACATTGAACCGGATGGGATCTGGTATTCCCGGTTCACGCTCAAGGATGTCCCGGTGATCGTCCGGCAGCATCTGGTCCAGGGCAAGCCGGTCCGCCGATTGATTCATTATCCACAAAAAGGAGGGTTTTTAGTGCAAGAGACTTTGACTGCTAAAGAGGTATCGGTCGGGGACATCGCCCCGGACTTCACCCTCAAGAATGAGGAGGGGCAGGAAGTGGCCCTCTCCAGCTTTCGGGGGAAGAAGAACGTGGTGCTGGCCTTCTATCCGTTTGATTGGAGCCCGGTCTGCACGACGGAGAACTGTTCCCTGACGGCGGATTTGAGCGGCTTCGAGGGGAAGGGGACGGTGATTCTGGGGGTGAGCTGCGATTCCCATTTTTCCCACAAGGCCTGGAAGGAGAAGCTGGGCCTGAAGCACTCGCTCCTCTCCGACTTGAAGCGGGAGGTCTCCAAGAAGTACGGCCTCTACCTGGAGGATTTTAACTGCTCCAAGCGGGCGACGGTCCTGGTGGACAAGTCCGGGAAGATTATCTTCAAGAAGGTCCAGGAGATCAAGGTCGCCCGGAACAATCAGGAAATCCTCTCTGCGATTCGGTAATTGGATTGCCTCGTTGCTGTCGCTCCTCGCAATGACGGCAGTTCTCTCCGAGAGTTTGACTGCCGAAACAAGAGGAAATGAAATGAACCGCCTGCAAAATTCCACCAGCGCTTACCTGCGCTCTGCGGCCCATCAGCCGATCCATTGGTACGAATGGGGCCCGGAGCCATTTGAAGCGGCCCGGCGGGAGGATAAGCCGATCCTGCTGGACATCGGGGCGGTCTGGTGCCATTGGTGCCACGTGATCGACCGGGAATCGTATGAAGAGGCCGAGATCGCCAAACGGATCAACGATTCCTTCATTCCGATCAAGGTGGATGTGGATGCCCGGCCGGACATCGACCGCCGGTATCAGGAGGTAGTGCAGGCCCTGACCGGGCAGGGGGGATGGCCGCTCACCGTTTTCCTGACGCCGGAGGGGGAGGTGATTTACGGCGGGACCTATTTCCCGCCGGAGGACCGGTGGGGAATGCCGGGGATGAAGTCGATCCTGCCTCGCGTCGCACAGACCTACCGGGACAACAAATCCAGTGTGGTCGCTCAGGCCAAGCGGCTCCACGAGGAACTGGCCCGGGTTTCCAAGCAGAATCTCCAGGCGGGGGAGTTGGGCCCTCAGCTTCCGGACCGGATCCTTTCGGACATCGTGAACAGTTTCGATGAGGAGCACGGGGGATTCGGATCGGCCCCGAAGTTTCCGCCGGCGACGGCGCTGGAGCTGCTCCTGCGCCGGGCCTTCTCCACCGGCGATGAGAAAACTCTGGGAATGGTCACGAAAACCTTGGACGCGATGGCGGCCGGTGGAATGCGGGATCAGTTGGGGGGCGCTTTCCATCGTTACTCGGTGGACCGGGTCTGGCGGGTGCCCCACTTCGAGGTGATGCTGTACGCGGAAGCGGAGCTTCTAAAGATTTACGCCCTGGGGTATCAATGGACCAAAGAGCCCCGCTACGCCGATCTGATCCGGGAACTGCTCGGGTATCTTAAGACCACCCTGTCCGACCAGCAGCGGGGCGGGTTCTACGGAAGCCAGGACGCGGACGCCACCCCCGACGACGACGGGGATTACTGGACATGGACTCTCGCGGAGGCAAAAGCCGCTCTCGATCCTGCCGAACTTGAAGTGGCCGCCCGAACTTACGGGATCGAAGAGCAGGGGGAGATGCGTGAGAACCCGGCCAAGAACGTCCTGTATCAGACCGCCCCAATGGAATCCTTAGCCAAACTTCTTCAGAAACCGGAGTCGGATCTGCGGGCGATTCTTACCCGGGCCAAGGCCAAGCTCCTTGCCGCCCGGAATAAACGCAAGCCCCCTTACGTGGATCAGGCGGTCTACACCAACTGGAACGGGCTGATGGTCTCCGGGATGCTGGCGGCGGCCGACGCGTTGGACGATGAAGCGGCCCGTGCCTTTGCTTTAAAGACGCTCGATCGGATCTGGGCGCAGGGAGTTCGCCCCGGGCAGGGGCTTTCCCACGTGATTCAGGAGAATTCCTCGCAGCCCCGCGGATTTTTGGACGATTACGCCTCCCTGTTAAACGCCCTCCTCGACGCTTACGAGTCGGCGCAAAATCCGCTGTATCTGGAGCGGGCCCGGCAGCTTGCCGAGGAAATGATCAGTCGATTTTGGGATCAGGACCAGGGTGGATTCTTTGACGTGGAATCCTTGGAGCATGAGGCGATACAGATTCTGAAACAGCGGCGCAAACCGATCCAGGATGCTCCCACTCCGGCGGCCAACTCGGCCGCCGCGATCGGGTTGGACCGGCTGTACCAGGTCACCGGAGAATCAAGTTATCGGGATCTGGCTGAGAAAACTTTAAAAGCGTTTGCCGGGACGGCTCAGGAGTACGGCCTTTTTGCCGCCAGTTTCGGGATCGCTCTGGACGCTCATTTTCAGGAACCGGCGAAGGTGGTCATCGTCGGAAAGATCGGGGATCCAAAGACGATCTCCCTGCTGAAGGCGGCGCTGGCCCCTTATCGCCCCGACAGGGTGATTCAAGTTGTTGGTCCTTCCGCGGAGAAACCGGAGCACACGGCATTCGTCTGCGCAGGGACCCAGTGCGCCGCGCCGGTGACGGATCCAACGAAATTGAGAGAATTAGTTGTCACGTTTGGCATCGCAAGAAGGGAATCCGAATGAGTAAACCCGTTCGTCCTGAGCCTGTCGAAGGACGAACGATCCCGGTCACCCTTCGACAAGCTCAGGGTGACCGGTCATTCTCGAGCACGTTCAAATGAACCCGTTGGAGGATCAGATCCTGGAGCAGGAGGTCCGGCGGCACATCCTGATCACCCCGTGGGACAAACTCCTGGAGATGGTCAATCCGATCTACAACTGGGGCCGGAGGAATTCCATCTGGCCGCTCCAGTTTGGGTTGGCTTGCTGCGCCATCGAGATGATCTGCACGGCCGCCTCCCGGTTTGACATCGCCCGCTTCGGTGCGGAGTTGTTCCGGGCTTCTCCCCGGCAGGCCGACTTGATGATTGTCTCCGGCACGGTGACCAAGAAGATGGTCCCGATGATCGTCCGGCTGTACAACCAGATGCCTGAGCCGAAGTACGTGATCTCGATGGGGGCCTGCGCCTCCGCCGGCGGGCCGTTCAAGGAAGGGTACAACGTGGTCTCCGGAATCGACAAGTTTCTGCCGGTCGATGTGTACATCCCCGGTTGTCCTCCGACTCCGCAAGCCCTGCTCCATGCCCTGATCACCTTGCAGGAAAAGATTGATCAGCAGTCAATCCGGGAGGTTCCCTGGTACCGGAAGGATGCTCCGTCGGAGATTCCGGTCCCGGAGCTGGGCCCGGATCTGCTGGATGTTCGCAGGGCCGATGAGATCAAGGGGTTGTGCGCAGCCCCTAAAGTTTCCGCGCAGCCTCTGGCGCCGCCCGTGATGATTGCTTCTGCCAAGTTGGCGCCGATGGAACTGGAGGGGGCGAAACCGAAGCCGGGCGAGACCTTGTTGGTTAAACCCGGTTCTCTCCAAAAGGTGGCCCAATATCTGAAGCTTCAGCCGGACCTGAGGATGGATTACCTGACCAACTTGACCTGCACCGATTACCAAGACTGCTACGAAATCGTGTACCACCTGTACTCGATCCAGAATCCGGGCCCGCCGGTTACTCTCAAAGTTCGGGCGAAGAAGGAGGATCCCAAAGTTCCTTCGGTGACGGCGATCTGGCCCGGGGCCGATCTTCAGGAAAGGGAGGTCTGGGACTTGTACGGGGTCCGGTTCGAGGGGCATCCGAACTTAAAGCGGATCCTGATGTGGGAAGGGTTTGAAGGATATCCGATGCGGAAGGATTACCTGGAGCCCTATTACGAGGGTCCGGGGAAAATTTTCCCCAGCCGGTGGAAGGAAGGGCATCATCAGCGGGCCGAGGAGCGGGTCCCGTTCTCGGACAACGTCAAATACCCGGCCGGATTTGACCCGACCCAATGGTCGTCGCCGAAAGAGGAATTCAAGCCGGTGGCTTCGGAGTCCCTCCAAAAACTCAAGACCGACACCCTGATCGTGAACCTGGGCCCCCAGCACCCGTCGACTCACGGCGTGTTCCGGATGAGGGTCGTCGTCGATGGGGAACGGATCGTGGCGCTCGAGCCGGTCATGGGATACATGCACCGGAACCATGAGAAGATCGGGGAGCGGAACACCTATCTCATGAATTTTCCGTACACCGACCGGCTGGATTACATCTGCTCGATGGCAAACAACCTGGGCTACGCGCACGCCGTTGAGAAAATGATGGGGATCCAGCCGCCCGAGCGGGCCCAGTACATCCGGGTGATCATGGCGGAATTGACCCGCATCGTCAATCACTTTTGGGCGACCGGGTTCCTGCTCAACGACCTGGGGGCCTTCTTCACACCGGCCCTGTACGCGATCGAGGAGCGGGAGCTGATCCTCGACCTGTTCGAGATGGCCTCCGGCTCCCGGATGATGTGCAACTACATGCGCTTCGGCGGGGTCACCGCCGATCTGCCGGAGGAATTTATGCCGCTGGCCAAGTCCCTCATCGAGGATCGGCTGCCCAAGGCGGTCGAGCAGATCGACCGGTACTTGACTCGGAATGAGATTCTGTTGAGCCGCTGCCGCGGGGTCGGGGTTTTGCCGAGAGACGCGGCAGTCGCCTTCTCAGCGGCCGGGCCGGTGCTGCGGGGTTCCGGTGTGCCCTACGATGTCCGGCGGGCGGAGCCGTATTCGATCTACGACCGGTTCAAGTTCGACGTTCCCTCTTTCCCGGAAGGGGATGTGTACGCCCGGTATCGGGTCCGGATCGCGGAGATGTGGGAGTCACTCAAGATTTTGAAGCAGGCGATCAAGGAGATCCCCGGCGGAGAAATCCAGACCGGCAAGAAGCTTTGGAACATCCGGGTGCCGGCGGGGGAAGCGTACGGCCGGGTGGAGAATCCAAAGGGAGAGCTTGGGTTTTACATCGTCAGCGATGGGACGGACCACCCTTATCGATATCATATCCGGGCCCCTTCCTTTATCAACCTGACGGCCTTGGGGCGGATGTGCCAGGGGCAGATGGTCGCCGACGTCGTGGCGATCCTGGGTTCGATCGACATCGTGTTGGGTGAAACCGATCGGTAGCGACTTTAGAGATTACAAGTGGTGCGGCGTCCGCTAGCCGCAGCCACGCGCTTGCATGGGGTGTTTAGTACGCTTTTCGCAAGACACTCGTGCATAATAAGATGCAGGATGACTGGTCGCCATAAGGTCGCCATTGAAAACAGTCAAGAATAGAGGCGGGTTGTTCTGCTTAACGCAACAAAAGAAGGGTAGGCGCGGATGTCAGAGTTAGATGTCCAGAAAAAGATTGAGGAGATGGTTCGGCGTATTGCTGAACGGTTCCATCCAGAGAAGATCATCCTCTTCGGGTCTTACGCTCGGGGACAGGCCGGGCTGGACAGTGATGTGGATCTTCTGGTTGTGATGTCGGTGGCTGGTTCCAAACGCAAGACAGCCGTGGAGATCGATCTTATGCTGGCAGGATCTGGTTTACCTAAAGACATTATCGTTGTGACGCCTGAGGAGTTTGCTCGGAGCCGAGACATCGTTGGAACAATCGTTTATCCTGCGACGCGCGAGGGGAGGGTCATGTATGAGCGCGCCGCCTGAGATTCTTTCCTTAGTTCGTCAGTGGGTCGACAAGGCAGAGGAAGATCTTCGAAATGCCGAACACACTCTCACGCTGGAAGAAGATTGTCCTTATGGGACCGTCTGTTTTCATGCTCAACAGTGCGCCGAGAAATATCTCAAGACATTGTTGACCCTTCATGCAGTGCCGTTTCCAAAGATCCACGATTTGCTCGAGCTGTTGCCACTTGTTCCGAAGACAGTTCACTTAGGATTCCAATCCTCCGATTTGGGAGTGGTGAATCGTTACGTCATTGAAGGACGCTATCCCGGTGATTGGGAGCCGATCACGCGGCAAGATGCGGAAGAGGCGGTCGCAGTAGCTCGAAAGGTTCGGGAGGCGGTGCGGAAGCATCTTCCCGGCGCTGCGTTGGATGGATAAACGTTCGCTCCCATTCCCAGGGTTTGGAACTCTGCGGGAAGCATCTCGTGGAGGGCATCGGTGCGAGGGTGTGTTGCCGAAGGCCGCCTATGGAGAGGCCATGCGGTATTGTTACGAGGATGCCGAGGAGAAACTTTGGATCACCAATGACGAGTACGTCAGCCAGGTCAATTTCTGTCCGTATTGCGGCCACAAGGCGAAGGTAGAAGCGGAACAATGAAGCGAACTACAAGGAGCACGGCGGCGTGCGGTTGCAATCATTTGTTCTCTGAGTTCCGATTTGAGGAGATAAGAAGGGCGCGGCCTCCCGACGCGAGAGGGGTTTACATTCTGCGCGTATGTCGGCAAGGACAAGGGCCACCGGTTGTCCTCAAACAAGTTAAAGGTTTTGTCGAATCTGTGGGTTGGCCGGGACTCGAAAGGAAGGTTGTGGGTCGAGTTGAACGGATTAAGAGAATCGGTGGGTGTCCGATCATCTACATCGGAAGGGCAGGAAGACAAAACAACGGCAAACACACCCTGGCGAAGCGTTATAGAAATTTCTTTGGTAGCCATACGGCGATGTTTCCAATTTGGGCGCTGCTCTATTCTGGGTGGGAACTGGAATACGGATGGTTGGAGAAAGAAAATCCGGAGTTCATCGAAGCTGAGTTGAAACAGAAGTACAGGAACAGTCACCAAGGTCGCTTACCAGCTTTGGTGAAGAAGTGACCACACGGGGCGTGGCTCAGCTTGGCTAGCGACTCAGAGATTACAAGTGGTGCGGCTTCCACTAGCCGCAGCCAAGCGCTTGCATGGGGTGCAAGAGGTAAGGGTGGGGTGAGATGAGAATCTATGGGTTGGAGTTGATCCGGGGGTTGGGAATCACCCTCTGGCATTTTGTCGCCAGCTACACGGTGGGGATCCGCCGCACATTCGCCCACCGGGTCCGCACGCAGGTCCGGCAGCGCCCATCGGAGAATGGGGTCTTCACCGTCCAGTATCCGGAGGAACGGCTGGCGGTCCCCGAGCGATTCCGGGTCCTTCCCGTTTTAATCTTCGATGGCAAGGAAAATGAGAAATGGAAGCAGGCCACGGAGCGGTGCACCGCCTGCGGGATCTGCGCCAAGGTCTGCCCGCCCCAGTGCATCTGGATCGTGCAGGGGAAAAGCCCGGAGGGGAAACCCATCCCCAAGGCCTCCGAATTTTACATCGATGTGGATGTCTGCATGAACTGCGGCCTCTGCGCCGAGTTCTGCCCATTCGACGCGATCAAGATGGATCAAACCTTTGAGTTGGGATCGGATGAACGGCGGGCCTCCCACATCTTCGACATCGACAAGCTCCATGTTTCAACGGACTATTACGCCCGGACCCATCCGAAGGCCTGGGCCGAGGAGGAAGCCAAGCGCAAGGCGGAGGCCGACAAGAAGGCCGCCGCCGCGGCCGCAGGGAAGGCGCAGGGATGAACTACAATTTGAATTATCTTTTTCTAGGATTATTCTTCCTGGCGGCACTGGTGGTGCCGCTCTTGCCGATTGTTTTGGCCCGGTTCGTCGCTCCGAAAAAGCCGGGCCGAGTGAAGAACTCCCCGTATGAATGTGGGACCGAGGGGGAGGGAGATGCCTGGGTCCAGTTTCGGATTCAGTATTACCTCTTCGCGATCCTGTTTGTCGTGTTTGACGTCGAAGCCCTTTTTCTTTTTCCTTGGGCGGTTGTGTTTAAGGAGATGGGTCTGCAGGGGCTGGCGGCGATGGGGGTCTTTTTAGGGGTTTTGGCGGTGGGGTTGGTATATGCCTGGCAGGCGGGAGCGCTTGAGTGGGAGTGAAATGAAGCCCGAACTTGTGGAGCAGAGCGACACAAGTTCGTTGGCCGAATTTCATCCCGAGCGAAGCGAGGGATCTCATTGATGTTTAACATGATTCTAAAAATCGGGGTGATCCTGGCGCTGGCTCCGGTGGGAATGATGTACCTGACTTGGGCAGAACGGAAGGTGATTGCCCGGATCCAGGATCGGGTTGGCCCGAACCGGGTGGGGCTGTACGGTCTGCTTCAGCCGCTGGCCGACGGGATCAAGATGCTGACCAAGGAGGATCTCGTTCCCGAGGGGGCGGACCGGCTCTGTCATTTCCTGGCCCCCATCCTGATCGTAGTACCGGCCCTGTTCCTGTTCACGGTGCTTCCTTTCGGTCCGGGGCTGGTGGCGGCCCCTTTAACGACGGGGATCCTGTTTTTCGTCGCGATCGGTTCCACCCAGACCCTGGCGATTTTCATGGCCGGCTGGGGTTCCCGGAACAAGTTCTCCCTGCTGGGGGCGGTCCGGAACGCGGCACAGCTCATCGCCTACGAGGTGCCCCTGGTCCTGTCTCTGGCGGTGGTGCCGATGGTGGTCGGTTCCTTGAATCTCACCGAGATCGTTGAGGCCCAGCGGGCCGGGATTTTTCTGTTCACCCCCTGGGGTCTGACCGGTTTCCTCCTCATCTTAATCACCGGTCTGGCCGAGGTCAACCGGACCCCCTTTGATCTGCCGGAAGCGGAGTCCGAAATCGTCGCCGGTTTCCACACGGAATACAGCGGAATGAAATTCGCCCTCTTCTACATGGCGGAATTCTTGAGCACGCTGGCGATCTCGGCTCTGGGAGCGACCCTGTTTATGGGAGGATGGCTGGGACCGGAAATTATTCCCGGTTGGTTGTGGGTGGCTCTGAAAACATTCCTCCTTGTTTTCGTGATGATCTGGATTCGGGGCACTTGGCCCCGGTTCCGGATCGATCAATTGATGGGCCTTGCCTGGAAGGTTCTCCTGCCTCTCTCCCTGGCCAACCTGGCCGGGACCGCGGCTTGGGTTTTGATTCCCGGTTGGCAGGGAACTCTTTTGTCGCTGGGGCTTTCCCTGGGGACGTTCCTGGTGACGACGCAGTTGTGGCTGGCCCCAAGGCCTCATCTTCCGAGGCAGTGGGTCAAGTCTCTTGACGAAGAAGTAAATATTTGGGAGAGTAAATGAGATGAGCGGATTTGTGAAGGTGGCAAAGGTGGAGGAGCTCCCGCCGGGGCAGGGGAAGTGTTTGACGGCCGGCGCAGCTCAGATCGCTCTTTTTAACGCGGGCGGGAGCTTCTACGCGGTCGATAATACCTGCACGCATGCGGGTGGGCCTCTCGGTGAGGGAATGCTCGAGGGGGATCAGGTGGAATGCCCCTGGCATGGGGCCCGCTTCAGTGTGAAGACCGGCGAGGCGCTGACCCCGCCGGCTTTCGAGAAGGTTGCCTCTTACAAGGTTCGGGTCAACGGCTCCGATATCGAAGTTGAACTGTAAGTGACGCGAGGCCCGAACTTACGGAGTGCAACGACGTAAGTTCGCTGGCCGAACGTCATCCCGAGGTGCGAATCACCGAGGGATCTCAAATGAGATTGCTTCGTCCGCCTCGGGCGGACTCGCAATGACAGAAAGGAAGGTTCGTGAGAATGTCTTACGTCATCACCAATAAATGTTTGGGTGAGCAGTACGCGTCGTGCGTCGAGGTCTGCCCGGTGGACTGCATTTACCCCGGCGACCACAAGGGGGAGAAGTTCATGGTGATCGACCCCGAGATCTGCATCACCTGCGGCGCCTGTCTGCCGGTCTGCCCGATCGGTGCGATCGTGGAGTCGGAGGATTACGACCAGGAGTTCGCGAAGGTCAACAAGGATTTGTCCCCGAGCTTCAAGGGGAACCCCAAGGTAACCCCCCGGCCCTCCAACGATCCTCCACACAAACCAACCAATAAGCTCGTGTAGTTGCCCACTCCCCAAGAAGCGATCAAAACAGGGATAGGGAATCCCTTCGCCGTCCGGGAAAAGATTGAAGCGGCGGCCAAGGAGGGGTTCACCTCGCTGACCGAGGACGACAAGTTCCTCGCCAAATGGTACGGCCTCTACACCCACCGGAATGAGCCGGGCTACTTCATGCTGCGTCTTAAAATTCCCGGCGGGTTCCTCAGCTCGGCGCAGATGAAGACGATCGCCAAGATCGCCGCCGAGCAGAACAAGGATTTCGCCGACCTCACGACCCGGCAGGATATTCAGCTCCATTGGGTGGCGGTCAAGGAGGCCCCATGGATCCTGGAGACGTTGAAGGAAGCGGGAATTTCCACGTTAGGGGCCTGCGGCGACGTGATGCGCAACATCGTCGGCTGCCCCGTCGCCGGAGTGGACGCCCGGGAATATTTTGATGCCTCGCCGGTTTTGCAGGAGGCCAGCGATTTCTTCCTGGGGAACGTCGAATTTGGGAATCTCCCCCGCAAGTACAAGGTTTCGATCGCCGCCTGCCGCGATCAATGCCAACAGCCGGAGATCCAGTGCGTCAGCTTTGTGGGGGCCGAGCGCCGGGTGGACGGCGGAGCTCAGCTTGGGTTTGACGTTCAAGTCGGGGGAGGGCTCTCCACGAAATGGTATTTCGGGCAGAGGATGAACGCCTTTGTCCGGCCGGAGCAGGTGGTACCTGTCCTTAAAGCGATCACGGAAGTTTACCGGGACGCGCTGGAGTATCGGAACAGCCGCTCCCGGGCCCGGTTCAAGTATCTGGTCGCCGACTGGGGGATCGACAAGCTGAAGCAGGCGGTCCAGGCTAAGCTGGATTTTCCTTTGGAGGAGATGGGCCCGTATGAAGAGCCGGCGGACAGTTATAAGGATCATGTCGGCGTCCATGAGCAGAAACAGCCGGACCTTTTCTACGTCGGGATCCCGGTTCCGGTGGGGCGGATCACGGGCAAGCAGATGCGCAAGGCGGCGGACCTGGCTCAAACCTATGGGGATGGAACGATTCGGCTGACGGTCCGGCAGAACCTGCTTCTGTTGAACATTCCGAAGGATAAAGTCGCTCCGGTTCTGGAAGGGTTGGATTCGGTCGGTTTGAATGTGAACGGTTCGCCGATCCTGCGGGGAGTGCTGGCCTGCACGGGGATCGAGTTCTGCCGGCTGGCCGTCACCGAGACCAAGGCCCGGGCCCTGGAGATCGTGGAATATTTGGAGGGTCGGGTTCTGCTCGAGGAGCCGCTTCGGATTCACGTGACCGGGTGCCCCAACACCTGCGCTCAGTCTCCCATCGCCCACATCGGCCTTCAGGGATCCAGGGCCACCGTCGAGGGCCGGTCCATCGAAACCTATGACGTCGCCGTCGGCGGCCAGCTGGGCCGGGACCGGGCCTTCAACCGTTTCCTGATCCGGAAGATTCCCGCGACGGAAATCAAGTCCCGGCTGGAGCGGCTCCTTCTGGAATACAAACGGCTTCGGAAATCCGGCGAGGCCTTCAACGATTTCTGCAGGCGGATCGGGGACGAGGCGGTGGTCAAGCTGCTGGCGCCGCCGGAAAAGCCGAGTGACCGCTCATGGTGAGCCTGTCGAACCATGAGCGGGAGCCGTTCACCCTTCGACGGGCTCAGGGTGAACGGTAGCGATGCGGGTCCTCATCGTCGGCGGAGGGATCATCGGTTTGTCGATCGGGGAGGAGCTGACCCGGCGGGGCGTCGAGGTTCAGATCCTTGAAAGGAACCCGGAGGCAGGAACCGAAGCCTCGTCCGCTGCGGCCGGGATCCTCTCTCCGCAGGGGGAGGCCAAGGGGCCGGGGCCGCTGCTGGATTTTCTGCAGGCCGGGTATCAGATGATTCCGGAGGCGGTGGCCCGGTTGGAATCGCTCACTCGAATGGATCTTAGGTTGAGGGCCAGCGGAATGCTGGCCCTCGCTCTGTCCGATGCCGATGAGGAGGAGTTGGAGCAGGTTTACTCCTGGCAGACCAAAGCCGGCCTGCGGTTGGACCGGGTCAGCGCTTCCCATGTGAAGCAGTTGGAGCCGGCGGTAGACGGGCCGGTCCGATGGGGGATCTGGTGGCCCCAGACTTCTCAGATCGATAATGTTCGGTTCGTGGAGGCCTATCGACGGGCGGTGGAGGCGCAGGGGGGAAAGATCGAGACCAACAGACCGGTGACCCGGTTTCTCACCGAGGCCGACCGGGTGGTCGGGGTCGAGACTCCTCAGGGAAAACTGTTCGGTGATTGGGTGGTCAACTGCGCCGGTTCCTGGGCCGGGTTTGACCTCTCCTTCTCCCTGCCGATCCCGACGATTCCGGTGAAGGGACAGA
Source organism: Candidatus Omnitrophota bacterium (assembly GCA_016201735.1). Classification (GTDB taxonomy): domain Bacteria; phylum Omnitrophota; class Gorgyraeia; order 1-14-0-20-64-10; family 1-14-0-20-64-10; genus JACQCH01. Next base: position 6,217 of record JACQCH010000010.1, on the reverse strand, counting down.
TTTTGCAGTTCCGGACCGAACGGCCTTGGTTCCAGAGGATCGTCCGCTCGGCCCGGGCCTATTTTGTTCAAAGGTGGGCCCAGCAGTTGATCGTCGGAACGACGGTGGAGCAGGCCGGGTTCAATAAAGAGGTGACGGAAGAGGGCCGCCGGACGATCCAGGCCGGGGCGAAGGAGCTGGTTTCTCGGATGGCCTCGATCTCTCCGGAGAAAAGCTGGTCCGGTTTAAGGCCCGGCACGCCGGACCAGATGCCGCTTCTTGGGCCGACTCCTTTGAAACAATTCTTGCTGGCGGCCGGCCATTACCGGAACGGGATCCTGCTGGCTCCATTGACGGGGCGGTTGATCGCCGACTGGATTACGCGGGGAACATGCTCGATGGATTTATCTGCTTTCAGTGTGACGCGATTTCTGGCGAAGAAAACTGTATAGGAGGAGAAAATGGGGCATCCCAACCGTACGCAGGAGCTGATCGGGGAGTTGATCGGCACCTTCATCCTGGTTTTTGTCGGAACCGCCTCGGTCATCACGGCCAAATTGGCGGCGGGGCAGTTTAGTTTCGGCGTCCTGGAATATTTGGGGGTTGGAACGGCATTCGGCGTCGCGTTGATGGTCGCCGCCTACACGGTCGGGCCGGTCTCCGGCGCCCATCTAAACCCCGCGGTGACGTTGGGGCTTGCCCTGGATAAACGGCTCCCGTGGGATCGGGTCCTTCCTTATATCGTTGCGCAGTGCGTGGGAGCCATCCTGGCTTCCTTGGCCCTTTTTACCTTGTTGGGAACCAAGGCCCACGGCTTGGGGGAGACGATGGTTGGTTCTTTTGGGTCCCGGGGGGCGTTGGGGGCGGAGGTTTCCTTGACGGCCCTTCTGGTTCTCCTGGTTTTGGGGGTGACCGACAAGAGAGGTCCTGCCGGTTTAGGGGGGCTCATCATCGGCATTTACCTGGCCGCCTCTCACCTGGTGGGGATCCCCTTTTCGGGAAATTCTTTGAACCCCGCCCGCTCGTTAGGGCCGGCGGTCCTTATGGGGGGCCCGGCGCTTCAGCAGTTGGTCCCGGTTTACGTGGTGGCTCCGCTCATCGGAGGGGTGGTTGGGGCGTTTGTCTATCGGTGGCTCAAGAAATAGCTAAAATAGCCAATTTCCCTTGCCTTCGCCGGAGGGATTGAGTAAACTATCTTAATTCCCACCTTAAACCATGGCAAAAACACCTAGTTTTTCCTGGATGATTGGAGGTTGGCAGGGCAGCGGGGTCGATTCTTCCGCGAACACCTTCGCCCGGGCCTGCGCCGCCGGGGGGCTTTTTGTCTTCGGCAAGCGGGAATATCATTCGAACATCAAGGGAGATCACTCCTACTTCCAGATCCGGGTTTCCGAGGAGGAGATCCATTCCCACATCGACGAAGTCCACCTGCTGGCCACCTTTGACAAGGAAACCATGGAGGTCCACAAGCAGGAGGTGGTCAAAGGGGGGGGCATCCTGTACGACCCATCCCTGTTCAAGCCGGAGGAGATCGGCCGGCCCGACTGTCTGCTGATTCCGATCGCTTACAGCGAGATCATCCAGGCGACGGCCAAGGAGTTTCATCGAGAGAAGGACATCATGAAGCTCCAGATCATGAAGAACGTGATCAGCGTGGCCGTTTCCCTGGGGCTGGTGGGTTTGGACTTCGATCTGCTAAAAACCACCCTCGAAGAAATCTTCAAAGGCCGGCGGGCCGCGCTGGCTCCGATGAACGTCTGGGCCGCCCGGAAAGCGTACGACTATGCCGTGAAGGATTACCAGTCGGAATATCCTCATCGGCTGAAACGGCGATCTATCCCGGCGAGCGAGCGGCGGATCATGATGAACGGGACCACCGCCACCGCCTTAGGAAAAGTGGTCGGGGGATGCCGGTTCCAGACCTACTACCCGATCACCCCAGCCAGCGATGAGAGTGAATATCTGGAATCCCATCCGGAATTCGGGGTCGTGGTGATCCAGAGCGAGGATGAGATCGCGGCGATCACCATGGCCATCGGCGCCGCCGTGACCGGCGCACGGGCCTCCACCTCCACCTCCGGGCCGGGATTCTCCCTGATGGCGGAGGGCTTGGGCTGGGCCGGGATGAACGAGGTGCCGGTGGTTGTCTTCAATTACCAGAGGGCGGGCCCCTCGACCGGCCTGCCGACCCGGCACGAGCAGGGGGATCTAAAGTTCGCCCTCTCGGCCAGCCACGGGGAGTTTCCCCGCCTGGTCCTGGCCCCCGGGGATCTTGAGGAGTACTTCTACGATGCGATCGACGCCTTCAATTACGCCGAGCGGTATCAGACCCCTGTCATCGTCCTGTGCGACAAGGCGCTGGCCAACTCCACGGAGACGATTCCCTGGTACGATCTGGACGGGGTGCACATTGACCGGGGCCTTCTGCTGTCCGACGAGGAGTTGGCGGTTCTGATCTCCAGCGAGGGGACGTACAAACGGTTCAAGTTCACCGAGTCTGGGATTTCCCCCCGGAGTGTGCCGGGGCAGAGGGGGGGCATCTTCTGGAAGACCGGGGACGAGCACAACGAGGTGGGCCACATCACCGAGGATCCGGAAAACCGGACGAAGATGATGATCAAGCGGATGAAAAAACTGGATGTCGCCGCCCGGGAGATTCCGATCGAGAAGAAGGTGAATTTCATCGGGGACCGGGACGCGGACATCACGCTGGTTTCCTGGGGGTCGACCAAGGGGGCGATTCTCGACGCCATGGAGGTCTTGAAGGCGGAAGGGATCCGGGCGAATTTCCTTCAGGTGCATCTGATCCTCCCGTTCCCGACAGAATTTGTCGCGCAGGTTTTGTCCCGGGCCCGGCGCCGGGTCAACGTGGAGATGAACTATTCCGGGCAGTTGGCCCAGGTGATCCGGGAGAAGACAGGGATCCCGATGGACGCCTCGATCCTGAAATGGAACGGGCGGGCGATCTCTCAGAACGAGGTCGTCGAAGGGGTCAAGCGGGTCCTCAAGGAACAGGAGTCCAAGGTGGTGCTCACCCATGGCACATAGGGCCACCTTCAGAACCTCCCGTGGCCGCGCTGGGAGAATTTGCGAGGCCCGCAAGGCGCGAGGAGGAGGCGTAGCCGACAGGAGCGCTACGCCGACGACGAGCAACGCCGCGGGACGAAGCAAATTCTCCCAGCCCTTCGGGTTGCGGCGGCAGGCGGCCAGCTCCTGCGTCACTCCTCCTCGACGTACTCCAGGGAGTACGCCTTCGTCGTCGTTCCTTGGATCTGGCCACCTGGCGCCGGCAACGCGGCTCACGCGAGGTTCTGAAGGTGGCCCTTAAGGCGCAGGATTTCAAGACCGACGCGCACAACGACTGGTGCCCGGGCTGCGGCGATTTCGGCATCTTGAACGCCATCCAGCAGGCCCTGGCGGAGATGCAGCTCTCGCCGGAGCAGGTGCTCCTGTTTTCCGGAGTCGGCTGTTTCGCCAAAACGCCCCACTTCGTCAACACCTACGGCTGTCACACCATGCACGGCCGCTCCCTCCCTTTTGCCGTGGGCGCGAAGCTGGCCAATCCGAACCTCACGGTGATCAGCTTAGGGGGCGATGGGGACGGCTATGGAATCGGGGCGGGGCACTTCTTGAACACCGGCCGGCGCAATCTGGACATGCTGTACCTGGTGTTCGACAACGGCGTCTACGGCCTCACCAAAGGTCAGGCCTCTCCCACTTTAAAGAGGGACATCCAGACCAAGTCCCTGCCGACCCCCAACATCAACGACGCGATCAATCCTCTGGCGGTGGCGCTGGCGGCCGGCTACACCTTCATCGCCCGGGGCTATGCCTACGATGGGAAAGGACTGCGCGGGCTCATTCAAGCCGGCATCAACCACCGGGGCCTGGCCCTCTTGGACGTCCTCCAGCCGTGCCCGACCTACAACACCATCAACACGAAGGAGTGGTTCGAGGGGTTGGAGATGGATGAAGAGACCGGGATCAAGAAGGCGGCGAATCCCCGTCTGTACCGGCTGGAAGAAACCGGCTACGATCCCGTTGTCCATGACCCAAACAACTCCCAGGAAATCGCTCAGAAGATGCTCCAGGCCTTCCAAAAATCTCAGGAATGGGGAGAGAAGATCCCCGTCGGTGTTTTCTATCAGATCACCCTGCCTACTTACGAGGACCGTCTCAAGGAGCGGGTCCCTGCTTTGAAGCAGTACACCGCCGCCACCATGCCGATCTACGACCGGGAGTCCGGTACTCCGGCCGTCGACATCACCAAGGCCCTCTCCGAACTCCGCGTCTGTTAATCTAAACTTAGCTTAGGTGAAATTTCGGCTATCCCTTGATTTCCCTATGGTTTAAAAGGCATACTTAAATTATGACAAACCGAATTCTCTGCCTGTTTCTGGCCTTCTGCCTCATTTTGCCCGCCCCCTCCTTCGCCCTGAAGCCACTTGAAACCAGCGAGGGGGCCCAGACCACGCAGCTTTCCGCCGAACTCCAGAATGATCACCCAGTCTCCAAAATCGCCGCCGGCCTGGAGGAGCTGGATGAGCCGCAACTCAAGAAAGACAATCTGTATACGCGTTCCTTGGGATCACTCCTCAACTGGCCTGGATTCTCATCAGAAAGCCGTCGCCGCCTCCTCATCCTTAAGAAGATAGGGCGCCAGCTTGAGACGTATATCCAAGAGCTACTCAATAATAGTGAAATCCGCATAGCCCTTGTTCCCTTAGGCAGTACTCTCAAGGGATATGCTACTGCGCAGAGTGACATCGACTACACGATCTTGATTCTGGATGGGTTGGATCCCGCTGTAAAACGGGTGGCAGCCGGAAAGGCAACCCGGATTGAAAATGAAGCATTTCGATTGATGAAGAAAGAAGGCATTAAAAAGAAAGACGATATGCAACACCTTTCTCACCTACTGGGATTTAGCTTTTTAAGGAACTACTCGGAGATCGTAAACAGTCCAAAATCTCTTGGGGAGAGCTGGTTCTTATTAAGGAACGACGACAAATGGGATACCCTTTACGCCGACACCGCTGTTTTATTTTTGCCGATCGCCTATGGAAATTCGAAGCTGGTGGAAATGGCCCGGAGAAATGTGATCGATGCTTTAAACCGGAAGCTGGGTAAAAGAAATCCTGTTATCCTTGGAAATAATATTGTGTTCGACGACCCCTCGTTTTGGTGGGGCGTAATCCAGGAGAACTACCTAAGCTATATATACATAGATCCCGATTATGTTCATAGATCTATTGGGGCAAAACCACATCTTGGGAGTTGGCTTTCCAATCAGGGGATAAACGTAGATTCGAAGGAATCCCGTTCCGCATTCGTGAGAGACAGGCAGTCCAGGCTCTACCTGCGAACCTTTTCTGAAATGGCCCAAATTTATCTGCAGTCCTCTCAATTCCAGAAGGGCCGCCCCGTTTTCCCTGGCTCCGGCCTGGAGGAAGGGAAGGGCAACAAGGCCAAGAAAATCGGGCTGGTGGCCGCGGCGATCCTGGGGATTGCCGGCGTTTTCTTTGGAGCGAAGGAGATCATTGATCATGCCAGACAACCAGCGCCCCCGCCTGGGGAAGTTGCGCTGGAGCAAAAGGCACCTCCCGAAGGCCAAGTCCAGAAAGAAGTCAGAGGATCCCTCACCTCCTTGCGGCAGAGGTTGGGGCCGGATCGCCAGATCGGGATCATTATCGGGGATTCGGGAGATCTTCTTAAAGAGCAGGTTAAGGACTTCTTCCCCCGGTCGGTCCGGGTGGGTCTAGATACCGTTTGGATCAGCGGCTACCGTTTCCGGTCCCTCTCGAAGGATCAACAGCAAAGAATTATCACACAAGCTTCCAGCGCAGGTTTGAAAACCCTCGGTTTCATTGATGGGAATGACGATTGGCCCCAGCAAAAAGAATTTGTAGCCAATCATTATCGAGACCTGATTGATAAGCTTTCCCAACTTGATTTAGGTAAAATCCGGATTGCCTTTGCCACAGACATCGAACCGTACGTTCGACGGGGATGGAATGGAGATTTGACTGCCGACATGGATTTGACCGAGCAGACGATTCTGCCGCCCATCCTCGATTTTTCGAATCGGACTAAGAATGTTGGCTCTTCACCGTTTCGTGTGGGTGATTTTCACGGTTTTTCAGGGGTCTGGGATGAAAGAGGTGAGCACTTTGAGCTTCAAGTACTCGGGGTCTCGGATCCCATAGGCCCTGCGTTGAATCACCCGGATCTTGTTGTT
>JACQCH010000025.1 GCA_016201735.1 Candidatus Omnitrophota bacterium | reverse complement strand
TTGCTGCTGACGTCCATCCCGATGTACACCATAACCAAGCCCCCTTTCGTATGGTTGGTTGTGTCTCTCCAACACAAACGATCGGGCAACTCGGTCTGATCGTCAACAACTTACGGAGGGGGCCTATTCATAGAATCTCCTATCTCATTTTTCCAAGGACATTAAGAGCCGGCTCTAAGACAGCGGCCTCCAGACTACGGCCGAGTAGGCCTCCTGATACAGGCTGCCAAAACGAAATCGCTTCACCCATTCCACACGGATCTTCCCAGTCGCTTCCAATCCCTGCAGGGCAGGCAGAAAACCGGAAAGGTAAGACCGCCTCTGATGGTACGCCTTGGCGAGGTGATCAAAAAGATTGTCTTCCTCATAAAGCTCGACGATCGGTTCCAGATGGACGCAGCGGTACGGCTTCTTGGCCAAAAGATAATTCAGGAAGTTCTGATGGCCGCTGCCCAACTGCTCCATCGAGTTCATCGTGATCACCGCGCACCGGTCGGAAAAGGGAACCGAGTCATTCGGCGAAAACATGTCGAACTGAATTCCCTGGATCTCCCGCCCGATCTTCTTGGAAACGGCCTTGAGGATCCCCTGAGATGCCTGGGTCCAATCGGAGCCGATCAGCCGCTTCTGCGGGAACAGCTCGGCCAGCAGAATCAGACTCGTCCCGGTCCCACAGCCGAACTCGATGACAGCGTCGGCGTCGGCCAGTTCCCTTTCAAACAGGATCCTCCGGAGGATCTGAACGAAATCGGCCTCGAAACGGTCGCTCACCGGCCGGATAAAATCCCCCTGGTAGCGGAAGACCCCGGGCTTAAAGTACTTCGGCAACAAGCTCTCCCACGACCCGCCGGATTCCAGGTATCCCTCGAGATTCTCCCGCCAACCTTCCTCCCAACGGGCCAGTCTCTGAGGGCCGACGGGGACCAGCTCGCCGGAATCCAGCGTCTGAAGCACCTTTAAGATGCAGGCCTCCCGCTCGGGACCGACCAGCCGGGTGTACCGCAGGTCGGCATTTCCGATCGCCTCGAGGACCTCTTTCGCCAGATCCTTCACCTGGAGATCGAACAATCCCGCAACATCGGCCGGACTGACCCGTTCCATCATCCCTCCAGAGAAGAAGCGGCCCGGATCTCTTCCGGCGCTCTCCTCAAAAAGAAATCGTTCGTCTGATAAATCCGTTCAGCACTCATAAGATCTTCGGTGTCCAGAGGACCCAATGCAGTTGCCGAGACGTTCTCGACCACATGTTTGGCCTTCATCATCCCTGGAATTACTGTTGAAATCGCCGGGTACGATAAACAGAAACGCAGCGCCATTTGAGTATTGGAACACCGATTCTTGACTCGAACCGGCGCAAACAGTTCCGGAGCCCGGGCCCACAGCCCGATCTGGGCCGGAGGCCAACTGGAGCGGTGGTCGCTCGATTGGAACCGGGCATCAGGAGCGTACTTCCCCGTCAAGAAGCCGAAGCAAAGCGGGGTGCGGGCGATCACCGCGCAACCTCTCTCCTGGGCCATCTCCAGCAAACCAATCTCCACCGCCCGTTGATCGATCAGATTGAAGTTCACCTGGATTGCCTCCACGTCCCATCGCTTCAGAACAGCCACTCCATCTTGGGGCGATTTGACCGAGACGCCGAAGGCCCGAATCTTCCCCTCTGTCTTCAGGGCCGCCAGAACATCGAAGGCCCCATCGCTTTTTTCCAGAAGAGGCACCGGCGGACTGTGAAGCTGATAAAGGTCCAGATAATCCGTCTGCAGTCTCCTTAAGGTTTGGTCCAAGGCCTGACGGATGGAACGGGGCGAGAAATCCTGAGGGCCCCCATAAGTAAGATAGCCCACCTTGGATGCCAGGAGGATCTCTTTTCGGACGTCCCGCAGGGTCTTGCCGATCAACGTCTCGCTGTGGCCACCTCCGTAAACGTCCGCCGTGTCGAAGAAATTGATGCCCAAATCGATGGCGGCACGCAAAGCGGCCTCGGATTCCTGATCGTCCGTCGGGCCGTAAGAGTCCGCGCCGCTGCCGGGCCCTCCAATCCCCCAGGCCCCAAACCCGATCTCGGACACCTTCCATCCGGCCTTACCCAGCAAGCGGTATTTCATCAATAGTGGCCCGCCAATTGCGTATCGATGGTATTGTTTCCGTAAAGATAGGCCCCCTTCTTATTTCCATACCAAACCACCTCGCGGCACCAGTCCTCCCAGGAGGCCCATTTCTTGCTGGTCCGGTCGATGCGGTACGCGCATTCCTTTCGTTCAAGAGGGATGGGCCTGCCCTCGATGGCGGCCTGGTAAAATTCCCGAATGTTGTAGTCGAGTGAGAGGATCAGATCCTCTGTCTGAAAAGGCAGCTTGATCAGCGCCTGATTGTATTGGACGGCCTGATGAAGGAGGTCCGCCGGAACCTCAAGCGATTGGTCGGAGAGGAAGCGCTGGAGGATCTGTTCCGCCTGCTCGTAAAAGGCCTGCAGCTTCTTCTCAATGCAGAGTTGAATAAAGATGTACTCATCGGCCGGCCACCAGATATTCAGCCATTTTTCGGACCGGCAGTACTCCGGCGCTCCCCTTTGGATCTCGCGCCCCTTCTCACAGAAGAACGTCTGAATCTCCTGGAGGAGAGGGAGCGCTTGAAGAGACCCTCCAAGGAACACCTCGACCAACTCCCGATAATTGGCCGAGCAGATCTCATGCAGCAGCACGAAGGGGATCTGGAGGATCTTGTCGAAGTGGAGCAGGGCCGTCATCCAGGAGAAGGTCCGGGTCCTCACCCAATCCTCCTTGGATAGGGTGCCGGTTCCAACCACCATGGACTCGATTTCAGAGATCTCCTCCTGATCGGACTCCGCCAGCGCCCCGTGAATATTGATGATCTTTGTCTCGACGAGGATCATGTCATATTTCTTTTGATATTCAGGGTCGCCCATCTCCGCATTGGGGAGGATCGTCAGATTATTAAATTGAATCCGGTTGTGCTGGCCGTTGGCGATGATGGCGGAGACCCCATCGGCAAAGGAGACGTAGGTCTCCCCCGGCAGGCCGAGGATCATGTCGGTGTACGTTTCGACCCGGTCCCGGGTGAATCGGCGCTGCAGCTCCTGATACGATTCGGTGGAGATGTTGCTCCGCTTGATGCTCTTTAAGGTGGCCGGATCCACCGACTGCAGAGCGATCGTTACCCCCTTGTTCATCCCGGCGTCGCTGAGCATCTTCTGGACCTGATAGGCCCGCTCGGTGGCGTTCTTCGTGTTCTGGACCGAGATGGCGTGCGGGTAGCCGTGGCGTTTCTTGGCCTCGGTCAGGTACTGGGTGATCTCCAGATCGCGGGGCAGCATGCCGTAATTGGCATCGCAGCAGAAGACAAACTCGATCCGGTGCTGCGCAAACCAATCGACCTCCTTGTAGAGCCGTTCCAAGTCAAAGGTGTAGACCCTGGATTGGGTGGAGGACCCCCAGTCGCAGAAGGTGCAGGAGAAGGGACAGCCCCGATTGGTTTCCCACAGAACGATCCAATGCTCCTCTGGGTTGGCCTCCATCAGAGGGGTGAAGATCCCCTCCAAGTAAGGGGAGGGGATCTCCGAGATCTCCTTGATCCGTTCCCCTCGGGGATTCTGAACCAGGACGCCCTCCGAATTCAGATAGCTGATCGAGGGAACGGCCTGCCAATTCTTCGCGGGAAACTGCTCCAAGATGGCCAGGGCCGCCGCCTCTCCTTCCCCGTGGCAGGCCAGATCGATGAACGGGTATTTCCGGTGGAAACCCTCAAGCCGGTCCGGGACATGCGGACCCCCGAAAACGATCAGGACCTCCGGTTTGATCTCCTTCAGGCGCCTGGCCGCTTCCAAGGAAATCCTGAAATTCCAGACGTAAACGCTGAAGAAAATCAGATCGGCCGACTCCAAAAGCTGGACCGCCCGCTCCACGGGAATTCGGGAGTAAACGGGCAGAAGGAATTGATACCGGCCCGGATCCTTCGCGTATTTCTGGGCATAGGCCTGAATCAGTCCGACCGACAGCGGCAGGTAATTCTGGTTCGAGAAGCTGTTGTTGATCTGGACCAGTCCCACTCGAATTTTAGGCCGCTCCTGGACGGGGATCATCTCGGGCTCTTCGCCAACTCCGTTTCCTCCTGCTTGGCCAGCCACTGAATGGTCTTGCGCAGACCCACCTGAAACGGGGTGTATTGAAAGTTGGAGAGCCGGAGGAATTTGCTGTTGTCCGTGCTTTTTTGAAAGACCGCCTTCGGACCTGACGCGTCACAGACGACCCTATCCCGGTCCAGCCCCAGCTCTTCAGCGATCATCAAGGCGATCTCTCGAACGGAATGCTCTTCCGTCGTCCCCACATTGAGGATCTCCTCGTCATCGTAATGGAAGAGGCACCAGAGGAAGGCCCGGGCCAGATCCTCTGAGAAGGTGACCTCCCGCCGGGGTGAGCCGTCCCCCCAAACCACCAATGGGGTCTGGTCGTTCCGATGATCCCAGAAACGCTGGATCAAAGCGGCGATGAAGGTAGCCCCTTCGCTTCGAAACTTATCGCCGGGCCCGAAGATGCCGTTGGGCACCAGGCCGATCGCGCGGAGTCCGAACTCCTGGCGATAGGCCCGGACGGCCGGTTCGATGAGGCGCTTGGCGTAGGAAGAGCTGTAGTTCGACTCGTCCGGCGGACCCTGATGGATGGACTGCTCTTGGAGAGGCAATGGGGCCTCCGGCGGATACATCCCGCTGGTCAAGGTCATCACCACCTTCTTGATCTTTTGTAGGCGCGCCGCCTCCAGCAGATGGATGTTCATCAGAACGTTGTCCCGCAGAAGGGTGGCCGGATATTTTCGACTCAGCTGGACACCCCCGCTGACCGCCGCCAGATGGAGGATGGCATCCGGATGAATCCGACGGACCCACTCCACCGTCTCTGCGAAGTTTCGCAGATCACAATCCCGGCTGGAGGTGTAAAGGAACTCGCAGCCCGGATACTCCGGTTGAACGGACCGGAATCCCCATCCCAAAACACCCGTGCTTCCCGTGATGAGAATGCGCCGGTAGTCGTTCATGGCATCCGGGCCTGCAGCATCCCTTCCTCCAACCGGTCGCCCGCGCACAGATCGTTCACCGCCTGAATAATATGGCGGTACGAAATGCCGTATTGTTCATAGACGTCGGGTGATTCCTGCAGCACGGACCAGGGGAAGAGATCAGGGACCGCCAGCAGCTTCAAGGGGAGCCGGCTCCGTTGGGCAACGAGCGCCGCGATCGCCTCACCCACTCCACCCATCCGGCTGTGCTCTTCCACCACCAGGACATGCCGCGTCTTTTGAGCCTCCTCCAGGATCTGCTCTTCCGGAAGAGGTTTGATTTGGGTGAGGTTGACCACCTGAGCATCCAACTGCCCCCGATCATTCGCCAACAGGGCCTCATGAACCATCGTTCCATGACAAAAGATCGTGCAGCGCTTGCCCCTGCGCATCACCCGGACAGGCAGGAACTCCGGTTCTCCATCGAACACCACAGGGGTGGGAACCCCGGACAATCTCACATACGTCGGGCCGGGCACGCGATCCGTCTGGCGGACAACGGTCTTCGTCTCCCAATAATCGGCCGGCGTCAGAATCGTCAGGTTTGGAAGCGCCCGCATGATGCTCAAATCGGTGACGCAGTTGTGAGACCGCCCACCCGTTCCCCAGACCCCCGCGTAATAGGCGGCCATCTTCACCGGGTAGGCGTCTTGGCAAACGCTCTGGCTGATCTGGTTGTACATCCGGCCCAGGAGATAGGCGAAATTGAGCAGGTGCGGCTTGAATCCTTCGGAGGCCAAACCGGCGGCCACAGCCACCGAGTTGGCTTCTGCGATCCCCGTCTCGACCATACGCCCCTTCCCTTCCTCCCGAAGAAACTCCCGTTCATGGAGCCCGCAGTCCGCGGAAACGAAAAGGATCCGGGGGTCCTGTTTGGCCAGATCGATGACCGCGTCGGCGTAGGCCTGGCGCATCTTCTTGTATTCCACTTTATCCAGCATTGAGCAGCGCCCTTCCTTCCTGAAGTCCCCGGCGCAGTGTTTCCCCCGCGGCCTGATGCAGATGCTTCTCTGCCCAGGAGGGCACCCCATAATTTTTCACGGTCAGGCCGATGAGGCACTTCGGTTTCTGCGGCTGGCGAAACCCCTCGAGGGCCTCGGTGATGCTTTGAACATCGTTCCCTTGTTCCACCGTCACCGTCTCCCACCCAAAGGCCTTCCACTTCTCTTCAAAGGGCTGAAGGTTCATCAGTTCATCGACGTCGCCGTGATCCACGTAATGATTGAAGTCGACCAGGACGAACAGGTTGTCCAGCCGGTAGTGAGCGGCGAACATCGCGGCCTCCCAGACGGAGCCTTCATGACATTCGCCGTCTCCCAGCAGGCAATAGACCCGGAACCCTTGCCTTCGCAGCTTGGCGGCGTAGGCGACCCCGCAGGCGAAGGAAATCCCCTGTCCCAGCGAGCCGCCGGAATACTCCACCCCGGGTGTCGTGATCTCGGCATGGCCCTGGAGATCCGAGCCGAAGCTCAAGTATTCCTTGAACCGCTCCTTCGAGAAATATCCTCTTTCCGCCAGCACCGCGTACATCGCTTCGCAGGCGTGGCTCTTGGAAAGAATAATCCGGTCCCGCTCGGCCCACCCGGGACGGCCGGGATCCAGCCGAGCCGCTTGGAAATAGAGGGAGATCAACATCTGAAGGATGGAGAGGGACCCCCCCGTGTGCCCCAGCCCGTGAAGTTCCAGGATGTCGAACAGATTCGACAGGCACCGTTTTTCGATCTGCCGGATCTGGACGGGCGGATCAGACATTGGCGTGTCCGTTCCGGTAAACGATTCGATATCCCCGGATCAATTCCGCGATGCCTGCCTCGAGAGAAACCTTCGGCCGGAAGCCGGTCCTCTCGATCCTCGCGTTGCTGACGATGTAGTTTCTCTGATCCGGGTCCTGCCCAATCTCCGCCTCCGCCACATAGAAGTGGGGAACCTGTTTCTTGATCTCCTGACACAGTTCCGCCTTGGACAGATTGGCGTCACTTAAGCCCACGTTGTACGGCTTCCCCTTCATCGAATCAAAATGCTCCAGACCATGAAGGAAGGCCTGAGCGATGTCTCGAACATGAATGTAATTCCGCTTGAAATGACCCTGGAAAAGCACGACGAAACCGTCGTTGACGGCCCGATACACGAAATCGTTCACCAGAAGATCCAGCCGCATCCGGGGACTGATTCCGAAAGCCGTGGCCAACCGAAGGGTGAGACCGTTCCCCGCCTCCAGAACCGCTTTCTCGGCCTCCACCTTGAGCCGTCCGTAGAGGGAGACCGGTCTTAAAGGATCCTCCTCGGTGCAATGGATTCCTTCCCGGCCGATCCCGTAGCCGCTGTTCGTCGTCGGAAAGATCACCCGCTGGGAGGAGCCGCGCAGATCCAGGAGCAACCGGATCGCCTCAAGATTGACGCTCCTGGCCTCCAGGGGGTCTCGGTCGCACAAAGGGGCTCCGGTTAAGCAGGCCAATGGGAAGATCGCGTCCATTCCCTTTAAACAGTCGGTCAGGAGGGAGCGATCCCGAACATCCCCTCGGACGATCGAAAGCCCGGCGTGATGACAACAGTCCAGCAGAGAGGTCTGGTGGTACATGAAGTTATCCAGAACCAGGACCTCATGCCCTTCTTGAAGCAGGGTTGGAACGAGGACCGACCCGATGTACCCTGCCCCGCCGGTTACGAGGATACGCATATCATAAGCTCCCGCTCACCCTGAGTCTGTCGAAGGGTGACTCCGTCGTGCTTCGACAAGCTCAGCACGAACGGCTGAATTACAATTCTGCAGATACCAGCGGTAGGTCTGTTCCAACCCGCTCAACAGGTCCGTCCGGGGCGACCAGCCCATTCGGCGGATCGGGTCTGAATCGAGCCGTTTCTCCGGCGCCCCATCCGGATACGAGCCATCCCATCGAACCTCCCCGCGGAACCCGACGACCTGCCCCACCTTTTGAGCCAATCCCTGAATTGAGATTGATTCTCCCCGCCCGATATTGATGGGATCCCCGGAGGGTTCATCCGACCGGAGGACCCGCTCGCAGGCCTCCGCCAGATCATCCGCATAAAGGAATTCCCGTCTGGCCTGGCCCGATCCCCAGAGGGTGACCTCGCACGCCCCCGATTCCTTGGCCTCATGAAATTTCCTCAGAAGGGCCGGCAGCACATGAGAATCCTGAGGATCAAAGCTGTCTCCCGGACCATACACGGTGCAGGGAATCAAGGTGGTGTATCGGGTCCCGTACTGGCGGTTGTAGGAGGAGCAGAGAACCATCCCCGCCAATTTCGCGATTGAATACGGCTCGCTGGTCGGCTCCATCGGCCCCGTCATCAGATGCTCCGGCTTCATGGGCTGCGGGCAGGCCTTCGGGTACATGCAGCCGCTCCCGAAATTCAGCAGCCGCTTCACCCCGGCGTTCCAGGAACCATGGATCAGATTGGCCTCGATCACCAGGTTTTCGCGGATGAACTGGGCCGGGGCGGAGGCGTTGGCCCGGATCCCGCCGACCTTTCCCGCCGCCAGGATCACGGCGTCGGGCCGTTCCCGGTTCAAAAAACGTTCCACCTGCGCGGGATCGGTCAGGTCCACCTCGGTCCTTGCCGCGGTGACCAGGTGTACTTCCTTCAAACCGGAGAATCTCCTCGCCAGGGCCGATCCGACCAGGCCGGCATGACCCGCTACGTAGATCTTCAAACCGTCATTTAAAATAGGAATGGATGCTTTCCGCAACGAAATCGATGTCCTGGTCGGTCAGATACTGGTGAATTCCAAAATGAAGGCCGGTCCGGCCGATCCGTTCCGCCTCCGGGAAAACCCCCGCCCTGTGCCCAAGAAACGAGAAGGCCCGATGCTGAGTCGGCAGGGAACCGAACAAGGTCTTACACTGGATCTCTCTCTCTTCGAGAAAGCCGTAAAGCCCATCCACCGACTCCCTCTCATCTCGAAGCACCAAGGGGAAGGCGTGCGGACAGGTCACCTCGCCGGGCCCGTCCCGGTAGAGAAGGATCCGATCCTCGAGGGACGAGAGATGATCCCAGAGCCGGGTCAAGTGCCGCCGGCGGACCGCAAAGGTCTCATCAAACTTCTCCAATCCCTCCAGACCGACCGCCGCCTCCAGATCGTTCATCTTGGAATTGAACCCGACCCGGTCGAAATGGAAATAGAGCTGCCCGCCCCGGCGCCCGTGGCTCCGGATCGAACGGCACAAAGCAGCCAGCTCCGGATCGGCGGTCGAGATCATCCCTCCCTCTCCGCTGCAGATGATGTGGGCCGCGTAGAAGCTGAAGAGCCCCATCTCTCCAAAGGAACCCACCACCTTGCCGTTCAAGGTCGCCCCGTGCGCCTCGCAGCAGTCCTCAATGACCGCCAGCTGGTGCCTGCGGGCGACGGCGAGAATCTCCTCCATCCGGGCCGGTTTACCCATCGTGTGAACCACCTGGATGGCCCGCGTCTTGGGGGTAATCGCCGATTCAATCCGGGCCGGATCGATATTCAAGGTTTCCAGTTCCACATCCACAAATTTTGGGATCAACCCGGCGGCAAGAATGCAGTTGCCCGTGGCCACAAACGAAAGGGCCGGGGTCAACACCTCATCGCCCCTCCTGGCTCCCCGGTCCATGAGAGCGGACATCGCCACGATCCCCGCGTCGGTTCCTGAGCTGGCGGCGACGGCGTGCGCGTACCCGAACTTCTTGGCGAAACCGGCCTCAAATTGCTGGACGTTCGGCCCCTCCGATACCCAATTTCTCTGGAGGGCCTCCTCCAAGAGCCGGCGGCCGAGCGGACCCACTTCAATATGCCCGAAGGTCACCCGGTATCGCTTCTCTGCCACCTTAGTGAGCATGAGCGGTTTGCCCCCAGGCCCGGTTCGCCCATTCATACAGTTCCGGCGTTCCGATATCCAACAGCCGGCCGTCGGAATAATAAAGACCGGCCGGGACACCTTGAATTAAAGAAAGAAGGTTCTCCTCCAAACTGTAGGCCCCTTCCGGCCAGGAAGCGACGATCTCCCGATCAAAAACATAAAGACCTCCGTTCACCCATCCTTCCGCCGCCGATTCCGTCGAGAAACCGACCGGCCGCCCTTCTCGATCCAACCTCCAAACCCCCTTCTGGATCGCTCCTCCCTCCACCCTCTGCGCCTTCACCGCGACAAAGGTCAACTTCCTTTCCAGACGCTGATGCTCTTCCAAGACAGGCGCCGCCGCCTGAGAGACCCAGCTGTCCCCATTCATCGCCACAAAGGTGCGGCCGCGTACCTGCCGGGCCACGAAGGCCAGCGCCCCGCCGGTCCCCAGTGGCTGATGCTCGAGAATCAACTGAAGATCCGGTAAAAGAACCGAATACTCGGAGAGGAAAGAACGGAAAAGATCCGGAAGGTAATGAGCGGCCAGAAGGATCCGGCCAAATCCCTGCTCCCTCATTTTAAGGAGCAGATGCAGAAGAAACGGCCTGCCCGCCACCGGCAGCAAGGGCTTGGGTGTATTCTCCGTCAGAGATCCAAGCCGGCTTCCCCGGCCGCCGCAGAGCACCACCAGATCCACCATCAGACCGGGTCCCCCACTTTGACTTCCGAGGGAGCCGGCGTGGGAATAGACCCTTTCCCATCGGGATGGGAAAGGGTGACAACCCTCACCGATGGGATTCCCATCTCCGCCAGACGTTGAGCGATCTGCACCGGCAGCCGCAGGGAGGCGACAACCAGCTGGTCGTAATTGGCGAGTGGGACCTCTTCGATCCTTTGGACTCGGAACCCAAGGAAATCGGACCGGGTCTCTGCCTCCTCAACCACCCCGACGATTTCCAAACCCATCTCCTGGATGGTCAGGTACGCGATCTCCGCAAATTCATCCGTCCCCCAGAGCAGGACACGGCGCATCCCGGAAAGCCGCATCACCTCCAGTTGCTGGTTTAGATAACGGCGGATTCCGCCGTAAAGATGAAGAGAGTATTGGATGAACTCAACGGTGAGACGGGATTTTTCGAGAATTCCCTGGGGAGTGATCAGGTAGCTGATTCGACGGGGCTTGGTGCCGGCCACCTTGATGTATCCCTTCTTGACCAGCCGGCGGAGCATGACGTTAGCCAATCCTAAGGCGACACCCATTCTCTTGGCCAAGTCCCGCTGGGTCGCGTTCGGAGTCTTCTCCACTTCGTGAAGAAGCTGCATGTCCCGGTAAGGCGCAGGCTTCCTCGTTTCCTGCATTGGTATGGAGTCGGTAGGCGTTTCGCTCACGGGGAGCATCGGCCGTTCATGTTCATTTTATGAACGATACAAGAGTTTACATGGAGTGTCAACAGGAAACTAGGCGGTGTAAATGGTGTCAAAAATAAGGTTGTTCATGGGATGAACAACCTACACAATACCCTTGGAGAACCAGGCGATCGTCTCTTTCAGCCCATCTTCCAGAGAAATCTTTGGAGCCCAGTTTAATTTTTGTCTCGCCTGCTGGATCTGGGGACAGCGCTGTTTGGGATCATCGGTAGGAAGGGGTTGAAACACCAGAGGGCTGGGACTGCGGGTCAGCCGAACAATGATCTTGGCCAAATCCAGGAGAGTCTTTTCCTCCGGATTGCCCAAGTTGACCGGGTCATGAAAATTGAAATCCATCAGCCGGCGGATCCCCTCCACCAAGTCGGAGATGTAGCAGAAGGAGCGGGTCTGGGAACCGTTCCCGTACACCGTGATCGGCCGGCCGGAAAGAGCCTGGGTGATAAAATTCGGAATCGCCCGGCCATCTTCCTTGCGCATCCGGGGCCCAAAGGTATTAAAGATGCGAACAATCCGGGTGTCGAGCCCGTGGGCTCGATGATAGGCCATGGTCAGGGCTTCTGAAAACCGCTTGGCCTCGTCGTAAACGGACCGGGGCCCAATGGAGCTCACATTCCCCCAGTAAGATTCCGGCTGAGGGTGAACGAGGGGGTCCCCATATACCTCAGAGGTGGAGGCCAACAGGAACTTCGCTTTCTTGGACTTGGCCAGCTCCAGAGCGTTGAGAGTTCCAATAGAACCGACCTTCAGGGTCTCGATCGGGTGCTTTAGGTAATCGGGGGGACTCGCAGGGGATGCGAAATGCAAGATGGTGTCAAGGGAACCGTTGAGTTCCAAAGAATCTACGATGCTCTGCCGAATCAGTTCGAAAGATCGGTTTGAAATCAGATGGGCGATGTTCTCTTCATCGCCGGTGAGAAAATTGTCCAAGCAGAGGACATGGTGCCCCTCGGCCAGCAGCCGCTCGCAAAGATGGGAACCGATAAAACCCGCCCCGCCGGTGACTAGGATTCTCATTGATTCCTTTCCTGAATTAAAACCGTATAATAGCATTCAAACTCCATGGAGTCATCGCGGAAATACGACATCACGGTCGTGGGGGGAGGGATTGTCGGCCTGGCAACCGGATTCGCCCTGACGGGCCGGCATCCGGGCCGGCGGATCGCCGTCATCGAGAAGGAATCTTCTTGGGGCTTTCACCAGACCGGACATTCCAGCGGCGTCATCCATTCCGGCGTCTATTACCGGCCCGGCTCCCTGAAGGCCTCCCTCTGTGTGAAGGGGGCCCGAGCTCTGATGGCCTTCTGCGATGAACACCGGATCCCGTACCAGAAATGCGGAAAGGTGATCGTCGCCACCTGTCCCGAGGAACTTCCGCGGCTGGAGGAACTGCACCGGCGCGGGCGGGCCAATGGGGTCGCGAATCTTTCGTTGATCAGCCCCGAACGTTTGCGGGAGCTGGAGCCCCACGCGAGCGGGATCCGGGCCCTCCATGTTCCCTCGACGGCGATCGTTGATTTCCGGCGGGTCGCATCCGCTCTCGCCCAAGAGATCCGAACACGGGGCGGATCGATTACCCTTTCGGCCGAGCTCCGGAGAATCCGACGTGACGGAGGGGCATTCCTATTGGAAACATCCCAGGGAGAGATCCAGACCCGGGCATGGATCAACTGCGGCGGGCTTCAGGCCGACAGGCTGACCCGAATGGGCGGATCCTCGCCGGCTCTGAGGATCGTTCCGTTTCGGGGAGAATATTACGAGCTCGTGGAATCGAGGCGCCGCCTGGTGACCGGATTGATCTATCCGGTGCCGGATCCCCGATTCCCTTTTCTGGGAGTTCATTTCACCAAGCGGATCGACAACAACATCGAGGCCGGCCCCAACGCCGTTTTAAGTTTAAAACGGGAAGGATACCGGAAAACCGACTGGTCCCTTTCGGATATCCTGGAGATAATCCGGTTCCCTGGATTCTGGAGAATGTCGGCCCGCTATTGGAAGACCGGGCTCTGGGAACTCACCCGATCCATCAGCAAACCGATGTTCGTCAAAGATCTTCAGCGGTTGGTCCCTGAAATTCGCTCAGAGGATTTGGTGCCCGCGGAGGCCGGAGTCCGGGCGCAGGCCGTGGACCCCTCCGGCTCTCTGCTCGATGATTTTCAGCTCGTCGAATCGGAGGGGTCCCTTCACGTCGTGAACGCCCCATCCCCGGCCGCCACCGCATCCCTCGCCATCGGCGAGTATCTCGCCCAATCCGCCGCCCGCCACTTCGGCCTCTAAACCCAACCTCATCTTTTCCTGATTTTCTTCCGGGGTCTCCTCGGCCTTCGGCCTCGTCGGTCAGGGTCCTCACCAGCTCGGACCCGTCGCCACACACGGCCTCGTTATTCCTCGGCCGGCGACCCTGTCGGGGATGGGCTGGCTCCCGACACCCCGAAGGTCTCCGGAAAAACATGCGAGAAGGCTCCGGCTCGGGGGATGGGCTTCGAAGGCACTCGAAATCCCGAACGGGCACGGTTCTCCGCCCGTGAGCTTCGTTTCGGCGGAGAGAGCGAGGGCCGACGTTTAGCGAGACGGCCTCGCTGGGGACGTCGAGCGGGTCTGAGAACCCCGCCCACGAGACGGGGGCCTCTCGTAGTTCCAATGAGGCCCGATATGCCGGGAGCCGGTCCGCTCCCGAGCCGGGGCAGCAGGTGCTACTGGGAGCAGAAGCGGCGGATGGCGAGGCAGACCCGGTGCAGCTCGTCGCGGCGAAGTTCAGGGAATAGTGGGAGCGCCAAGACTTCCCGGGCAGCCCGGTCGGTCTCTGGAAGAGAATCGGCCCGATGCATTTTCCGGTGAAGCGGCTCCCGGTGCACCGGGGTGGGATAGTAGACTCGGGTCGAGATTCCTTGTCCCTGCAATGCCTTCTGGAGAGCTGCTCGACGCTTCACCCGAACCACGTAAAGGGTGAGCGCGTGGGCGGCGAAGGGCGCGACCGCCGGACATTCAAGACCATTCACTCCTGACAACTTCTGGCTGTAGAGCCGGGCCAACGCCCGACGCTTCGCCGTCCACTCTTTCAGAGCCCGGAGCTTGACCCGCAGGACCGCCGCCTGCAGTTCATCCAGCCGGCTGTTCCGGCCCAAGAGGAGCTGACGATCCCCCACCCCACGGCCATGGACCCGAAGCAGGCGCAGCCGCTTCGCGCGGTCCGGAGAATTAGTCACCACCATCCCCCCATCCCCGAAAGCCCCCAGGTTTTTTGACGGGAAGAAACTGAAACAGCCGGCATCGCCGAACGACCCGACGGGGCGGCCCCGCCAGGCCGCACCCACGCCCTGCGCGGCATCCTCGATCACGGCAAGGCGATGGGCCTTCGCGATCTTCCCAATGGAATCCATGTCGCAGGGATGACCGAACAGATGAACCGGGATCACCCCCTTCAACCGCCGTCGATCCGATGGGGAAAGCCGCCGGATCCGGCCCTCCAAGGAGGAAGGATCCATCGTGTAGGTTTTCGGGTCGATGTCGACGAAAAGGGGACGAGCTCCCACATGGAGAATCGCGTCGACCGTCGCCAGGAAGGTGAAGGAAACGGTCGCGACCAGGTGACCGGGGCCGATCCCCAACGCCCGGAGACTCAACTCCAGGGCATCGGTCCCGGAAGCGACGCCGATCCCGAACCGGGCCCGGCTGAACCGGGCGAATTCCTGTTCGAATCGGGCGACCTCAGGCCCCAGGACGAACTGCCCGCTCGCGAGAACTCTCCTTAAAACCGAGTCCAACTTCGGCCTTAAGACCCGAACCTGGCGGGTCAGATCAAGAATCGGTATCCCAGGCATCCCGATGCTCGTCAAACCAGACCGCCGTCCGCTTCAACCCCTCGACAAATGAGACGGCGGGGCGGTAGCCAAGAATCCGGCGCGCCTTGGAGAGATCGGCCCAGGTGTGGGCCACATCGCCGGGCCGGGGAGGAGTGAAACGGGGTTTGATCTTGACTCCCATCAAACGGCTCAGTGACGCGGCCAGTTCCAGCACCGAGTGCCGCTGGCCGGAGGCAATGTTAAACACCTCCCCTGCCGCTCTGGAAGCCGCGGCCGCCTTCAGGTTCGCCTGAACGACGTTCCCGACGTAAGTGAAGTCCCGGGTCTGGCGGCCGTCCCCGTGAATCGACGGAGATTTACTCTTCAGCAAACAGGTGATGAACCTGGGCACCGCCACGGCATACTCGTTGTCCAAGGATTGGCGGGGCCCGAACACATTGAAATACCTCAGGCCCACCGTTTCAAGCCCGTAGAGCCGTGTCACCATGCCGGCGTAAATCTCTGTCGCCAATTTGGAAGCGGCATACGGGGACTGAGGGAGCGGAATCATCGTTTCTCTCTGCGGCAAGGGGGTCTCGCCGAAGACGGAGCTGGAAGAAGCGTAAACGACTCGCCGGACCTTCGCCTGATGGGCGATCCAAAGAAGATGAAGCGTCGCCGTCGCGTTCACCTCGTGGTATTGGATCGGATCCCGGACCGACTTGGGCACCGAGCGCAGGGCCGCCTGGTGGAAGATCAGCTGTGTCCCCCGGACGGCCCGTTTGAGAATCCGGGGATCCCGGATATCTCCCAGGATAAAGTCCACCTTGCTCCGGACCGCCCGGAGGTTTTCCAGGTTTCCCGACTCCAGATTGTCCAGAACCCGCACCCGGCGCCCCCGCGCGACCAGGGCCTCCACCAGGTGGGAGCCGATAAACCCCGCCCCTCCGGTCACCAGAACTCTCATCAGGAATTCTCCCTCGGGTGAAGAACTTCAGATTCCAGAAAAGCCCGGACCGCCTCGGCCCAAGACCTCAAGGAGGTCCCCACAAGATCAGAAAAGTGGCGGATCTCCAACCTCGAATTGATTGGCCGTTTCGCCGGGCGATTCAAGACCTCCCAAGAAGTTCTCTCAACCAAGGAAGAAGGGGCTCCCAGGATTTTCGCAATCTCCATCGCCACCTCCAGACGGGATGCTCCGCCGGCGTTCGCCAAGTGCAGCGGGCCGTAAAACGGCCCGCCGGCTTCCATCGCGTTGGGATCTTTCTCGATTTTATCAATCAGCAATCCTATTGCCCCCGCCAGATCCAGCGTATAAGAAGGAGTGTACCAATGATCGGCAACCACAGGGACTCTCTGCCCTGCCTGAAACCGCCGCACGGAAGAGAGAACAAAATTAGGCCGGGACGAACCGAACAGTCCGCTGACACGGAGGACCAGACACCGGGCGGCCCACTTTAACGCGGCCCGTTCCCCCTCCAGTTTCGACCGGCCGTAAGTTTGCACCGGATTCGTCTTATCCTCCTCACGATAAGGCCGATCCAAGGATCCATCGAACACATAATCGGTACTGATCTGAATAAAAAAGGCCCCGCCCGCAGCCGCCGCCCGAGCCACGGTTTCTACCCCTTTAGCGTTAATCAAGAAAGCGGTGCTCGGATCAGTTTCGCAGGCGTCAACATCCGACTGCGCGGCAGTATGAATCACCCCCTCCGGCCGCAGGCCCTTCATTTTCAAGGCCACATCCTCGGAATCGGTGATGTCCACCGATTCCTGGGAGGGAGTTCCCTTCGGAACCCTCCTTGCCCAGCCGGTGATTTCATGGCGCCCGGCCAAGGTGCGGCAGAGGTCCGATCCCAACAAACCGGTGGCTCCGGTCACCAGAATGCGCATCAGAGAGGAGACCTGGAAGCGGACTCTTTCTTAAAGGCAGCCGCCTTTCCCTTGAGAGGGCGCCACCAGGGTTCCATCCTCTGATACCAACGGAGGGTCTCTTCAAGCCCTTCCTTAAAGCGGCGCTTTGGGACCCATCCCAAGGCCCGCACCTTATCGGAAAGGATCGCGTAGCGCCGGTCGTGGCCTAAACGGTCCGTCACATGGCGCAGGAGAGATTCCGGTCTGCCCACCAATTTCAAGATCCTCTTGGCCACCTCCAGATTCACCTGATGATCTCCGGACCCCACGTTGTAGATCTGGCCCGGTTCCCCCTTTTCAAGAACCCGGGCGATCGCTTCGCAGAAATCCTCAACGAAAAGCCACTCCCGAACGTACAGCCCGTCTCCATAAACCGGAAGGGGCTCCTCATCGATGGCGTTGGTAATCATGAGCGGCAGGAACTTCTCCGGGAACTGATAAGGACCGTAATTGTTGGAAGCCCGGATCACCACCACCGGGAGCCCGTAGGTAACGTGATAGGCCAGAGCCAGATGATCCGCTCCCGCCTTGCTGGCCGAATAAGGGCTGTTGGGATGAAGAACCCCGTTCTCATCGGCGGCTCCCTTTTCAAGCGAACCGTACACTTCATCCGTGGAGATATGGATGAACCGTTTGATCCCCACCCGCCGGGCCGCTTCCAAGAGAACCTGCGTTCCCAGCACGTTCGTCCGGAGAAAATCTTCCGCATCCAGAATCGACCGGTCCACATGGCTTTCCGCGGCGAAATGAACCAGCGCCTCGCACCCGGAGATTGCCTGCGCGACCGCTTTAGGATCGGCGACATCCCCTCGGATGAACCGGTACCGGGAATTCCCTTCGACGTCTCGCGAGTTCTCGGGATTCCCGGCATAGGTCAGCTTGTCCAAGTTGGTCACCTGGAGATCCGACTCCCGGCCCAGGATGTGCCGGATGAAATTAGACCCGATGAAACCGCAGCCCCCGGTGACAAGGATCCGCCTCATCCGCCGCGGGAATCCTTCGCAACGAGCTGGCTGGCCCCAAGCAAGGAATCAAAGGTTCCGCAGTCGGACCACCAGCCCTGCAGGAAACCGCAGGTCATTTGTTTGCGGCGGATGTAGGCGTTGTTCACATCCGTGATCTCCATCTCTCCCCGATTTGAGGGCTTCAAGGTCTTAATGATCTCGAATACCTGGGCATCGTACATATAAATTCCGGTGACGATGAAGCCGGACTTGGGTTTCTTCGGCTTCTCCTCAATTTTCAAGACGCGGCCCTTATCAAAAACAACGACCCCGAACCGCTCCGGATCCGGCACCTTCTTGATCAGAATCTTCGCGCCGAGGGGCTGGCGCTTGAATGCCTCCACAAAAGAAGCGACGCTTCGCTGGACAATGTTGTCCCCTAAGATCACCACGAGCTTCTCTCCATCGGCGAAGTGTTCCGCCAGCCCAAGCGCCTCGGCAATCCCCCCTTCCCCTTTCTGGTAGGTGTAATTGACATGCTTAAGCCCAAAGGCGGCGCCGTTGCCGATCAGCCGAAGGAAATCTCCCGCGTTTGAGCCGCCGGTGACGATCAGGATGTCACGGATGCCGGCCTCCACAAGAGTCTGCAGGGGATAAAAGATCATCGGCCGGTCGTAGATGGGTAAGAGGTGCTTATTCGTGACGTTGGTGAGCGGCCTTAAGCGGGAACCCAACCCCCCCGCGAGAATGACTCCCTTCACCTACTTCCTCCAGTCAAAGGGGATGTTGGGATCGTAAGGATCCGCCCGGTATTCGTCCGGCATCTGGTAATTGTACGGGATCGTCGGCAGATTCATGATCATCGTCTGCTGATCGGGATCTGTTCCTTTGAATCCATGGTAAACCAAGACCGGAATCTTAATCAGGACCGGCTCCTCCGGCGTCATCAGGAATTCGTTCGTCAAACCATGGGTCGCCGACCCGGGACGAGGATCGTACAGCCCGACCCACGCCTTGCCGACGAGGCAGACCCAATGATCGGCCTGGAGCTTGTGATAATGCCAGGCTTTCACGACTCCCGGTTTCGCTGTGGTCACGTAAACTTGACCGAAACGTTCGAAGATCGGCTCGTCCGCCCTTAAGATCTCCATCAGCCGCCCCCGCTCATCCGGGATCACCTTCAAGGGTTTTATCTGAACCCCGTCGATCAGCGTCATCTTATTCTGCGGTCATCCTTTCCCCAGCCCGATCCCGACGTAAGAGAAGCCAAACTTCCGGACCACCGCCGGATCGTAAAGGTTCCGGCCGTCCACGATGACCGGCTGGCGCAGGAGGCGCTTCACCCGCTTTAAATCCAGCTTCTTGAATTCATCCCACTCCGTCAAGAGGAGCAGGCAGTCCGACCCCTTCGCCGCCTCGTAAGGATCCTTGGCGAAGGCGACTCCGTTCAAGAGCTTTTTTGCCGCTCCCATCGCTTGAGGGTCAAACACCTTGATCTTGGCCCCCGCCTTCTTCAACGCCTCGATCACCTCCAGCGACGGGGCGAACCGCATGTCATCGGTGTCCGGTTTGAAGGCCAGCCCCAAGACCCCGATCTTCTTGCCCTTTAGGTTCCAAAGCTGTTTCTCCACCTTGTCAACGAGCGAGCGGCGCTGATCTTCATTGATCTGTTTGACGGCCTTCAAGAGCTTGTAATCGTACCCCAGCTTCTCGGCAATCCGGATGAACGCCTCGATGTCCTTCGGAAGACAAAAACCGCCGTACCCAATCCCGGCGTCCAGAAACGCAGGCCCGATTCTCCGATCCAAACCTACCCCCTGGGCCACCTTCTCCACATCCGCCCCCACCCGTTCGCAGAGGGTCGCGATGGAATTGATGAATGAGATCTTCGTGGCCAGGAAGGCGTTCGAGGCGTGCTTGATCAGCTCCGCGCTGGCGATGTCGGTCACCACCAGAGGGCATTGAAAGGGGCGGTACAGCTCTTTTAAGAGATCCTGGGCCTTCTTGGATTCCACTCCAATGACAATCCGGTCGGGATGGAGGAAATCGTTGACGGCCGACCCCTCCCGGAGAAACTCCGGGTTGGAAGCCACATCGAACGGGATCTTTCGCGGGATCGATTCGGACAGGATCCGATGAATCCACTTCCCGGTATCGACAGGAACCGTCGATTTCTCAACGATGAGCCGGTACCCGGTCATGCAGCGGGCGATGGAGCGAGCCACGTTCTCCACCCCCGTCAAGTCCGCGTCCCCGGAATCAAGCGGAGGAGTCCCCACCGCGATAAAGATCACCACCGACTTGCGGACTCCCTCCGCAATATCGGCCGTAAACAGGAGACGCTTCGTTTTAAGATGACGCGCGACCATCGGCTCCAAGGCCGGTTCAAAGAAAGGGGCTCGGCCCTTTCTTAACAGGCCGATCTTGCGCCGGTCGCTGTCAACGCAGATCACCCGGTTGCCCAGATCGGCGAAACAGGCCCCCGTCACCAACCCCACATGCCCCGCCCCGATAATACAAATATCCATGTTCACGACTGTCCGGTTATAACTCGAATAGCATCTGTTGGTTCTGATTTTGGTTCGTTTGTTTTTGTTCCGGCATTTTCAGACATGCTCGGAGAAGCGGCGTTTTTTCGAATGCCGTGACGCTTAAAATCTGGAGAAAAGTG
>JACQCH010000028.1 GCA_016201735.1 Candidatus Omnitrophota bacterium | reverse complement strand
TCGCCAGAGGTTCTTCAAGGCGCTGGCGCAAATCCGAAGACTCCGAATCCCGTGAAATCACACGAAGTTGTCGAAGTCAAAACCACGGGCCTCGTCGAGACGGCTGAAAGAATGCACCGATTCACGGGTTTTTCAGGTTCAAAGCAACTTTTAGAGCAGGATTTTGCTGACCTTGTGGCGAGGTACGGTGATCCGCCTCTGAAGAAAATTAGTTTTAGGCGTTTGGATCAAGTTGGGGAAACCTTAGGAAAGAACGCCGCCGGCGCGGAGGAAATCCAGTCTGTATTCAACCGGCTTGTGCAAGATCCCACAGTGCAGCAACCGCTTCAGGAGAAGGGCTGGATTTCGTTGGAACCAGGGCAGGTTGGAGCCTTTGGGTACCAAGCCGTTGGTGGATTCATCATCGCTGATTCAGCCAAGATTACCGATGCCAGCCACGCCGTGATTGCGGATGAGGACCTGACCAACGAGGCAGCTAGGCGTCTACTGACCTGGATAGCGGCGGGCAGGGGTCCCGCTGCGGTGGTGCGGAATGCCCATCTGTTCAATGCACGACGCGGAGATCTGATTCTCCTCAAGGCAACGCCTGAACTGACGGCTGATCAGGTCAAACGCCTGCTGGCCGAGAATGGTCTTGACGGAGCCGAGGCAGTCCACACAGTAGTTGGCGACAACGTTCAGGTGAAGAATCTATCCATTTTTGCCTTTCAGCTTCTGGCGAGTCAGAACGGACTACCGTCGGTGGTAGTTTTGAGCGTTGCAGTCCGCTTGCGAGATGAGCAGGGGAACAACTACACGCTTGTCCTGATGGCGTAATTTCCATAGAGCTTTCAAGGGAGCTGGCTTGTCTAGGGTCAGCTCCCTTTTTTTTGGTTCCCCACGCTTAAAAAGCGGGCTTGCCTAACCCTCCGCGGGTGGTAGAATAACCAATTATCCCCATGGAACTAAAATCCTATCTTTTGAAGCGGCAGACGGTTATCAACCAGGCCCTGGAGGGTTATCTGCCGGGGATTCGCCAGACCCCCGGCTCGATCCATCAGGCGATGCGCTACAGCGTCCTGGGAAAGGGGAAACGGATCCGGCCGATCCTGGTGCTGGCCGCCTGCGAGGCGGTGGGAGGCAAACCTTCTCTGGCCCTGCCGGCCGCCTGCGCCATCGAGCTGATCCACGCCTACTCCCTGGTCCACGACGACCTGCCGGCGATGGACAATGACGATTTCCGCCGGGGAAAACCGTCGACCCACAAACAATTTGGAGAGGCCCTGGGCGTCTTGACCGGAGACGCCCTTTTGACTTTTAGCTTCGAACTGCTTTCCAGACAAAATCATGATTCCTCCATGCGGCTTAAAGTCATTCGGGAAGTGGCCCGGGCGATCGGGACGCAGGGAATGATCGGCGGGCAGGTGGCCGATGTCCAGGCCGGCCGGCGGATCGATCCCGAGCAGATGGAAGCGATCAACCGGAAGAAGACCGGCGCCTTGATCGCCGCCTCGGTCCGGATCGGGGCGATTTTAGGGGGCGCATCGGCCGCCCAGTACCGGGCCTTGAGTTTCTACGGGGACCGGGTGGGGCTGGTTTTTCAATTGGTGGATGATCTTTTGGACAATGACGGGGCGGTGAAGGTGGACGGAGCGGAAGCCGTTCGCCGACGGGCTGACCGTTTGACCCGCTCGGCCCAATCGGCTCTGACTCCCTTAGGGGCTCGGGCCGAGCCGCTTAAATCCCTGGCCGGATTTATCTTGACGCGGGGCTCGTAGAGAATCGATGGAGACGCTTCTTGAAGGAATCAACGATCCGAAAGATTTAAGAAACCTGCCCCAGGAATTACTGCCCCAGGTGGCCCAGGAGATCCGGCAGGTGATCATCGACAAGGTCTCCAAGACGGGAGGACATTTCGGCGGCCCGCTGGGGGCGGTGGACCTGGTCGTCGCTCTTCATTATGTTTTCAACACGCCGGAAGATCATCTGGTCTGGGACGTCGGCTATCAGGCCTACGCCCATAAAATCCTGACCGGCCGGCGGGACCGGTTCGGGACCCTGCGGCAGTGGGGCGGGATTTCCGGATTTCCCCACAGGGAGGAATCTCCTCTCTATGACCTGTTCACCATCGGGCATGGCGGGACGTCGATCTCCACCGCCTTGGGGTTGGCCCGGGCCCGGGATCATCAGGGGAAATCTCACAAGGTGGTGGCGGTGATCGGGGACGGCTCCCTGCCGGAAGGGATGGCGCTGGAGGGCTTGAACCACGCGGGACACATCCGGGGCGATCTGCTCGTCATCTTGAACGACAACAACATGGCGATCGCTCCGGCGGTCGGGGCGCTGACCGCCTGTTTCAACCGGATCATCACGGATCCGCTGTACAACCGGGTCCGGAAAGAGGTGGAGAAGGTAATGTGCAAGGTGCCCCGGTTCGGATTCCGGCTCCTTCGGGCGGCGAAACGGCTGGAGGAATCGCTGAAGAGTCTGCTGGTCCCGGGAATTATTTTCGAGGAGCTGGGGTTCCGCTACTTCGGACCGGTGGACGGGCATAACCTGGACCAGATGATTCACACCCTGCGGCAGTTGAAGAATCTCCGGGGCCCGAAACTGCTCCATGTGACGACGGTGAAAGGGAAGGGATATGCTCCCGCCGAAGCCAACCAATGGAAATATCATGGGGTGACCCCGTTCGATCCGGCGACGGGTGAGTTCATCAAGAAGCCGGCCCCCGAAACCTTCACCCAGCGGTTCGGCAAGACGATGATCCGCTTGGCGCAGGCCGATCCCCGGGTCGTGGCGATCACCGCAGCGATGCCGGACGGGACGGGGCTCGTGGAATATTCGCAGAAGGTGCCGGGCCAGTTTTACGATGTCGGGATGTGCGAACAGCACGCGGTGGCCTTCGCAGCCGGGTTGGCCCGGGGGAATTTGAAGCCGGTCGCCGCGATCTATTCCACTTTCCTGCAGAGGGCCTATGACCAGGTGATTCACGACGTCTGCATTCAGAACCTGCCGGTTGTCTTTGCGATGGACCGGGCGGGGCTCGTCGGGGACGACGGGATCACGCATCACGGGGTGTTCGACGTCGCGTACCTGTCGGCGCTGCCCCGGATGGTCCTGATGGCCCCGAAGGATCTGGATGAGCTGGAGGCGATGTGCGAGTTTGCCCTGGAGCATCCCGGCCCGATCGCCGTCCGTTACCCCCGAGGAGGGGTGCTCCGTTTTCATCCGGAGTTGGCGCTTCGTCTGCCCCTGGAATCGGCCCCGATCCAGCTGGGCAAGGCGGAACTGCTGACCCGCGGGTCCGACGTGGCGATCGTCGCTCTGGGGAGCATGGTTGTTCCGGCTCTCGAGGCGGCGGCCCTTCTGGAGCTGCAGGGGATTTCCACGACGGTAGTGAACGCCCGGTTCGCCAAGCCGCTGGACATGGAGCTGTTCACCTCGATCGCCAAGGAGCACCGGGCGATGGTGATTGTCGAGGAGGGGGTGATCCGGGGTGGGTTCGGCATGAACCTTCTGGAACAGCTCGAGGGACTGCGCAACGGCCTCCGCTGCCGAGTGATCGGAATCCCGGACCGGTTCTTTGAACATGGGAAACGGGAGATCCTCCTGGAGCAGGCCGGGTTGACCCCCAAGGTGATGACGGAGGCGGTCCTGGAACTGCTCGAACGGGGCTCGGTGTATGTCCATTAAGCTGGAGATCTCCCGCCCTCTCAAGGGGCCGGCGGTCACTCTGGATTCTTCGCAGGATCTTTCCCGCTCTGTTCAAGAGGGGATTCACCGGGCTTCCGATTTTCTTTTGAGGCGTCAGTCTCCGGCCGGTTATTGGGTGGGGGAGCTGGAGGCGGACACGACGCTCGAGTCCGACTCGATCAAGCTGTGGCACTTGTTGGGCCGGGTGGATCCGGCGAAAGAGGAACGGCTGGTCCGGACGATCCGGAGCCACCAGCTCTCCGACGGGGGCTGGCCGATCTACGCGGGGGGCCCGGCCGAATTGAACGCGACGGTGAAGGGGTACGTGGCGCTGCGGCTGGCCGGCACTCCCAAAGAGGATCCGGCTTTGGCCAAGGCCCGGGCCGCGGTTCACCGACTGGGAGGGCTGGAGCGGGTCAACAGTTTTGAGAAGGTGTACCTGGCACTGCTCGGCGCCTACCCGTGGGATCAGGTGCCCGCGCTCCCACCGGAGCTGATCCTGCTTCCCACATGGTTCCCCTTCAACATCTACGAAATCTCTTACTGGTCCCGGACGATCCTGGTTCCGCTGGCGGTTGTTTACGCGACCCGGCCTGCCGGCGCCGAGCGGATCAACCTGGATGAACTGTGGATCGATCCGTCCGCCAAACGGGCGAAGATGACGAACGTCCAGCCCAAAGGGGCCTTCTGGCGCGGCTTTTTCCTTTTCGTGAACCGGATCATGAAAATTTACGAGGTCTCTCCCTGGAAGCCGTGGCGGGCACCGGCCCTGAGGGCCGCGGACCGCTGGATCGTGGAGCGTCTCGTCGAGACCGACGGGCTGGGAGCGATCTTCCCGGCGATGTTCAACGCCGTCTTCGCGCTCAAGGGGCTCGGTTACGGGGATGGGGATCCGCAGTTCGAGCGGGCCGTCGCCGAGATGGAACGGTTGGAGCTGCCCGATGGGGATCTTCTCAAGGTGCAGCCCTGTTTCTCGCCGGTCTGGGACACGGGCCTGGCCCTTTACGTTCTGGGGAAGGCCGGATGCAAAGAAGACGGCCCCCTCCGCCGGGCGGTGGATTGGTTGAAGGCCCAAGAGATCCGAGTCTGGGGGGATTGGGCGGTCAAGAACCGGCAGGGCCGTCCGGGCGGATGGGCGTTCCAGTTTAAGAATCCATTTTATCCGGATGTCGACGACACGGCGCAGGTTCTGCTGGGGTTTGAAGCGGTTTCTGGCAGGGGATCGGATCCCGCGGGCCCGTTCCGTCGAGGGCTGGATTGGATTTTAAGCATGCAGAACAAGGACGGAGGATGGAGTTCCTACGACAAGAACAACAATTGCCTTCCCTTGACCCATTTTCCTTTCGCGGATCACAACGCGATGCTGGACTCTTCCGCCCCGGACATCACCGGGCGGGTCCTGGAGCTGTTGGTGGCCGCGGGGACCGCCGGAAACGCCGAGGCGATCCGGCGGGGGGTGGCTTTCTTGAAGGAAGCGCAGAAGCAGGACGGCACCTGGTTCGGCCGCTGGGGGGTGAGCTACATTTATGGAAGCTGGCTTGCCCTGCGGGGATTGAAGGCGGCCGGGGAGCCGATCGAATCGTTGCCGAATTGTCAGCGGGCCGGCCAGTGGCTGGTGAGCCGCCAGAATCTGGATGGGGGCTGGGGCGAGAGCTGCCGGTCGTACGACGATCCGACGGTGAAAGGACAAGGGCCCTCGACGGGATCCCAGACGGCCTGGGCCTTGATGTCCCTGATCAGTTTGGGGATGGTGGCGAACGCGGCGTTCCGGCGGGGGCTGGAGTTTTTATTGACCGGGCAGCAGCCGGATGGGAATTGGCCGGAAGAGCTTTTTACCGGGACCGGGTTCCCGAAGGTTTTTTATCTTAAATATCATCTGTATCGGACCTATTTTCCACTGCTGGCGCTCGTCGAGGCGCGTAGCGTCATCTCGAGCCCCGAAGGGGCGAGAGATCTCGCTTTTAAGGACGAGATTTCTCGGCCTTCGGCCTCGAAATGACAGAAGGATAGGAGACAACATGGCAATTTCTTGGCGGCAGGGTTTGGCGGTGGCCAGGTACGTCTTCGAACAGAAAAAGAAGGGAGTGAAGCGGTATCCGCTGGTTCTGATGCTCGAGCCCCTGTTCCGGTGCAATCTGGAGTGCGCCGGCTGCGGGAAGATCCAGTACCCGGAGGATATCTTGAAGAAGCGGCTCTCTCCTCAGGAATGCGAGGATGCCCTGATGGAGTGCGGGGCGCCGGTGGTTTCCATCGCCGGCGGGGAACCGCTCATCCATCCGGAGATGCCGGAGATTGCTGAGCGGTTCGTCAAGCGCCGGAAGTTCGTGTACCTGTGCACCAACGCGATCCTGCTCGACAAGAAGCTCAAGGATTATCGGCCCTCTCCCTATTTCCGGTTCAGCATTCATTTGGACGGTTTGGAGGAGACGCACGACAAGTCGGTCTGCCGGAAAGGGGTTTTTAAACTGGCCATTGAGGGGATCAAGGCGGCCAAGAAGGCGGGGTTCTGCGTCTCCACCAACACGACGATCTTCCTCGGGGCCGATCCCGCCGAGTTCCGCCGGATGTTCGATTTCCTGACCGATCTCGGGGTGGATGGGATGATGATTTCTCCGGGCTACCCATACGAGAAGGCGCCGGATCAGGAACATTTCCTCCAGAGGGAACAGACCAAGGCCCTTTTCCGGCAGATCCTGGACCAGGCGGATCCCCGCTGGCGGTTTAACCACTCCTCTTTCTTCCTGGAGTTCCTTCAGGGGGATCGGGATTACCAGTGCACGGCTTGGGGAAATCCCACGCGGAACATTTTCGGCTGGCAGAAACCCTGCTATCTGATGAGCGACGGGTACGCCAAGAGCTTCAAGGAGCTGATCGAGGAAACTCCTTGGGAGCGGTACGGGACCGGCCGGGATCCCCGGTGCGCCGACTGCATGGTCCACTGCGGGTATGAGCCGAC
Organism: Candidatus Omnitrophota bacterium; assembly: GCA_016201735.1. Taxonomy (GTDB): domain Bacteria; phylum Omnitrophota; class Gorgyraeia; order 1-14-0-20-64-10; family 1-14-0-20-64-10; genus JACQCH01. The sequence continues at coordinate 9,760 of JACQCH010000028.1, read as the reverse complement.
GGCCGTGGTGGACGCGACCAGTTCTTTCGGAAACATGCTGCGGGCTGGGGGCCTCATCAAGCCCCGCCGGAACGGTCACGGCGGAGCCGACTCGGCCGTTCGCCCTGAGCTCGTCGAAGGGCGAACGCTCTCGTGAAAGGTGCGAATTCGGTACCGGGTACCGAGGGGACACGTACCGGAGTTACCTGTCCCCCTGGTACCCGGTACCGATCTCGGTCGCTCGATTTTCTGCAGGCCCTCAGGGGGGAGGGCTTCAATTTTTTCACAGGCGTTGCCGACTCTCTGGTGGCTTCTTTAATTGAGGAGCTTGGCGAGGAATACATTCCCGCGGTCCGGGAAGATCTGGCAGTTGGTTTGGCCAGCGGAGCGTTCCTCGCCGGGCGGCGTCCCTGCGTTTTGATGCAGAATTCCGGGTTGGGGTATTGTCTGAACACGCTGACCTCCCTCAACCTGATTTACAAGATTCCTCTCTTGATGATCGTCGGCTACCGGGGCTACCAGGGCAAGGACGCGCCGGAGCATCAGGTGATGGGCCGGCACTGCAGGGCTCTCTTGGAGCAGGTGGGGATTCCGGTTCTGGAGCCGGCCCCGGAGCAGCTGATCGGCTCCGCCGCCCAGGCGAATCTCCAGATGGAGCGGACAGAAGGGCCGGCGGCGATCCTCATCCGGCCGGGGCTTCTTTAGATGACCCCGCCCCTCCGGGGTCCTGGCGTGGAGCGGTCCGTTCCCGGCATCGCAGAATCTCCGGTTCGGGGTGGGGTTCTCAGACCCGCTCGACGTCCCCAGCGAGGCCGTCTCGCTAAACGTCGGCCCTCGCTCTCTCCGCCTGAACCAAGCTCACGGGCGGAGAACCGTGCCCGCTCGGGCCTCCGATTGTCTTCGAACCCCATCCCCGAACCGGAGTCTCTCATGAAAGCTTCGGGGTGGCGGGGGTGGGCTGGCTCCCGCCAGCAAGGCCGACCCATGAGGCTCAAGCCCTATGGAATGGAAACCCAAGCTGGGATGAACGATTTTCCATGGAACGTCCTGTTGGGTTCGGCCACCTGCCGCTACTCTGACATGGTCAATGTGAATACCACATCCAATGAGGCCGATGCCGGGAGACAGCCCGCCCCCGACAGGACCCCGAAGGTTTCATGCGATGGTTCCGGCTCCATCCCGAGATGGGACCGGAACTCCGGAGGGGCGGGGTGACGGCGCGGGAGGCGCTGGGGGTCATCGCCAGGCAGCTCAAAGAGGAGCTGGCGATCTGCACCACCGGCTACACCTGCCGGGACATGCAGCATCTCCGGGACCGGCCGGAGAATTTTTACATGATCGGATCGATGGGGGTCGCCGCTTCCATCGGATTGGGAGTTGCGTTGATGAAAAAGGAATCAACCGTCGTCGTTTTCGATGGGGATGGTTCGGTTCTGATGGGTCTGGGGATTCTGCCGATGATCGGATCTTTAAAACCCAGGAATCTTATCCATCTGGTTCTGGACAACGAGGTGTTCGCCTCAACGGGCAACCAGCCCACCTACTCTGGAACGGTGGATCTGGGAGCCGTCGCGAGCGCCTGCGGCTATTCCGTGGTTCGCAGGGCCGGGTCCCCCGAACAGGTCGATTCGGGGTGGAGGGAGATCCGTTCTCTGTCCGGGCCGGCCTTCTTTCTGGTGAAATGCCGGCCGGATTCGGGATCTCCCATGGAGCGGGTTCGCCTTGAGCCCCAGGCGATCCAAAATCGATTTAGAGAGGCCATTTCATGAGCGCAGCAGCCGTTCTTAAATCTTCAAAGCGACAGGTTCTTCTCTGCCCGGGGCCGGTGAATCTCACCCCGCATGTCCGCAGTATCCTCGCGGCGACCGAGATGTGCCACCGGGAGCCGGAGTTCATCCATCTGCTCCAGACCATCCGGGCGAAACTCCTCCATGCCTTGGGGTTGGACGGCCGCTACGCCCCGGTTTTCTTCAGCGGATCCGGAACCGCGGCGCTGGAGGCGGCGGTGTTAGCTTCTTTGGATTCGGGCCGGAAGCTTTTGGTGGTTAACAATGGAGTGTACGGATCCCGGATCGCCTTGGCGGCCCGCATCCACCAGCTTGGCCTTACGGAGATCCGGTCTCCCTTGACCGAGCCGCCGGATTTGAACCGGATCGCCGCCGCGTTGAAACGGGATTCGGCGATCGGGACGGTGGCCTTTGTCCACCATGAAACATCCACCGGGATGCTCAACCCCGTCGAGGAGATCGCCGCCTTGGCCAAGAAATACCGCCGGCGCCTGCTGGTGGACGCGATCAGCAGTCTTGGGGCTGAACGTCTGGATTTATCCAAGCTCAATGTCGGGCTCTGCGTTGGATCCGCCGCGAAATCTCTCCATGGGGCGCCGGGGCTTTCCTTTGTCCTTGTTTCTCAGGAGGAGGCCTTGAGGGTTGCGAAATTAAAGCCCCGTTCTCTTTACCTGGATCTGGCCGCTTCTCTTAAAACCCAGGAGCAGGGGGTTACTGCTTTCACGCCGGCGGTCCAGCTTTTCGCCGCGTTCCATGCCGCCTTGGATGAGCTGCTGAAAGAAGGCCTGCGGCTTCGGATTGCCCGGTATCGCCAGCGTGCGGCATTCCTGCGGGCCGGTTTTAAGAAGCTGGGATTCAAATTTCTTTTGGAGGATAAACAGCTGTCGAACACCCTGACGGCACTGTGGCTGCCGAAGGGTTTGGCCTACCCTCAGCTTCATGACCGGCTGAAGAGGGCCGGGTTTGTCATTTACGCGGGGCAGAGTGAGCTCAAGGGGAAGATCTTCCGGGTCGCCCACATGGGACAGCTGCTGCAGTCGGACTTGAAAGAGTTCCTTAAGGTACTCAAGGAGATAAAGGAGAGCATTCCAACATGATGAAGACACTGCTTCTGAATCCCCCTTCCTTCGAGAATTTCGACGCCGGTGCCAGCTCCCGCTGGCCCTCCACTCGGGAGGTCTGGTCCTTCTGGTATCCGGTGTGGCTCGCCTATCCGGCCGCGATGATCCCTAACAGCCGTCTGCTGGATGCCTCCCCCCACGGAGTGACTCCGGAGGAGACCGTCCGGATTGCGGCCGAGTATGAATTCATCGTCCTTTTCACCAGCACCACCGGGTTCCACAGCGACGTGAAGCTGGCGGAGAGGATGAAGGCGTCGAAGCCCTCTCTGAAGATCGCCTTTGTGGGCCCCCATGTGAGCGTGGAGCCGGAGAAGAGCTTGATGTCAAGCCCGGCGATTGACTTCGTCACGTACAAGGAATTCGACTACGCGGTGCGGGATTTCGCCGCCGGGAAGCCCCTCGATGAAATCCCGGGCGTCACCTTCCGGAAGAACGGCCACTTTGTGGCGACGCCGCCCCCTCCTCAGACCACCGATCTGGATGCGATCCCGTGGGTGACCCCTATTTACAAACGGGACCTGGACGTCACGAAGTACAACATCCCGTTCCTCCTGCATCCCTACATCTCCCTCTACACCACGCGGGGCTGCCCGGCCCTGTGCACCTTCTGCCTCTGGCCGCAGACGCTGGACGACCATCCCTGGCGGGAGCGGTCGGTGGAGAATACGGTCGAGGAGGTGAAGTTCACCCTGAAGAACTTCCCGCAGGTGCGGGAGATCTTCTTCGACGACGATACCTTCACGATCCGGAAGGATCGGGTGCTGGCCCTCTGCGAGAAGTTCAAGCCGCTCAAGTTCACCTGGTCCTGCAATTCCCGCGTTCACGTTGACTACGAGACGCTCAAGGCGATGCGGGAGGCCGGCTGCCGGCTGTTTATCACCGGGTTTGAATCCGGGGATCCGCAGATCTTAAAGAACATCAAGAAGGGCACCACCGTCGAGCAAGCGAAGACCTACATGAAAAACTGCAAGAGGGTGGGGATCAAGGTGCACGGCGACTTCATCATCGGCCTGCCGGGCGAGACGCCGGAGACGATCGAGCGGACGATCCAGTTCGCGAAAGATCTGGACCCGGAGACGATTCAGGTCTCCATCGCCCACGCCTTTCCCGGGACCGATCTGTACCGGTACGTGACGGAGAACGGCTTTTTCCGGCCCCAGGCGGAGATGACCGACGGCAAGGGGCATCAGCTGCCCCACATTGAATATCCGGGACTGCCCCAGGAAGCGATGATGGAGGCGGTGGACCGTTTCTACGCGGAGTATTACCTGCGGCCGCGGGTGATCTGGAGGATCGTTAAGAAGGCCCTCTTCGACTCGAGGGAGCGGCGCCGCCTCGTTCAGGAGGCGCGGGAATACCTGCGGCTCCATTCGGACCGGATCCAATTCATTCGCCGCAAAAGGGGGCTGAAGGCCGCCTGATGAACCAAGCTGCCGGCCAGCCCCGTTTCGCCATCATTACCGGCGATGACTTCGGATCTTCCTCCGCGGTCAACCAGGGAATCCTTCAGGCGCATGAGAGGGGGATCTTGACCAGCGCCAGTCTCATGGTGACCGGTGATGCCTTCGAGGAAGCGGTTGCCTTGGGCCACGCGCACCCTCGGCTTGCTGTGGGCCTGCACCTTACGGTCTCTTCGGGGCGGGCGGCGCTGCCGCCCCAGCAGGTTCCACACCTGGTGGACTCCGCCGGCCGGTTTTCTTCCCATCTGGTGAAGGCCGGCTTATGGTACCAGTTCAGCCCGCAGGCCCGCCGGGAACTTGCGCTTGAAATCCGGGCCCAGCTGGAGAAGTTTCGCCGGACCGGGCTGCGGCTTTCTCATCTGGATGGCCACCAGCACATGCACATGCACCCGGTGGTGTTGGAGGCGCTGATCGATCTGTCCGAGGAGTTCGGGATCCGGGCGATCCGGCTCCCGGGAGAGGAGCTGGCGATCGCCGTGCGGATCGACCGCAGCCGTCTGCTGATCAAGTGCGTTTATTCCTGGACCTTCGGCTGGCTGCGCCGGTGGGCGGCAGCCCGGCTGAGATCCGCGAGGATTGAATTCGCGGACCGGGTCTACGGTCTGCTTCAGACCGGGCGGATGACCGAGGAATATCTGCTTCGGCTCATTCCGAAAATCCAGGGGAATCGGGTGGAGATTTACTCGCACCCGACGCTTGCCGCCGAGATTTATTCGTCCCGGGGGGCTTCCAGGGCCCAATTAGACGCTTTATTAAGCCCCGGGGTTCGGGAGGCCCTGGTTTTATCCGGTTTTCAGTTGACCACCTACACCATTCATTGACCCAATGCAAGGAGTTCTGCAAGCCCTCTTCCTCATTCCATGTCTGACCGGGATCGGATTCTACCTGTATTCCATCTGGGCCGCGCGGGATCTCTTTTCAGAAAAACCCCGGAGCGATGTTGGTTTTAGACCGCCGGTCTCCATCCTAAAACCCCTCTGCGGTCTTGAGAGGGACGCGGTCCAGAATCTGGCCTCCTTTTGCAGGCAGGAGTATCCTCAAACCCAGATCATTTTCGGGGTGGACAGTGAAAATGATCCCTGTACACAGGTGGTCCGGAAGATCATCGGGGATTTTCCTGAGAGGGACATCCAGATGGTTGTCTGTCAGGGCCAATTGGGAACCAACCCGAAGGTCAACAATCTGATTCAAATGGAGTCCCGCGCCCGGCATCCGTTCCTGCTTCTTTGTGACAGCGATATCCGGGTGGGGCCCGATTACTTGAAGCGGGTCTTAAGGCCTTTCGCCGACCCGGCGGTGGGGGCGGTCACCTGCATGGGCCGGTCCCGGACGGAAGGATTCCCCTCCGTCCTGGAAGCCCTGAGGATCTCGACGGAGTTCTGCCCCGGCGTGCTGGTGGCCCGGAAGCTGGAAGGGATCAAGTTCGGGCTGGGTTCGACCATTGTCCTGCGGCGGGAAGCGCTTGCGGCCATCGGAGGGTTTGAGGTGATCGCGGATTTTCTCGCCGACGATTTCCATCTGGGAGCCCTGATCTCCAAGGCCGGCTGGAAGGTGGTCCTTTCGGACTATCTGGTCGAGCACTGCTTTTCTGCGATGAGCTTGGGGGCCGTGATCCGGCGTCAGGTGCGCTGGGACCGTGCAATCCATGTTTCCCGCCCTTGGAGCTATGGAGGGCTGCTGTTTACCCAGGGGATTCCGATGAGCATCTTGTTTCTGGCCGCCAGCGCCGGCTCCGCGGCCGGTTGGGCGGTGTTGGGTGTCACTTGGATTTCTCGTTTCGCCATGGCCTGGGGGGTCGGGGCGATGGGTTTGAATGACTCGTCCGCGAAACGATTCCTGTGGCTGGTGCCGGCGCAGGACCTGCTGAGTTTCGGGGTCTGGTGCAGCTGCTTCTTCGGGGATACCCTGGAATGGCGCGGCGAGCGTTTCCGGTTGACGAGGGCAGGCAAACTGGTCCCTTTAAGTTTGAGGCCGGCCCCGGTCTACTCCGAGCAGGAAACGAGTGTGGTCGGATGACTCCTCTCAACAGCGCCATCGCCCGGCCGTTGGTTCCTTGGTTTATCCGTTTGAGGTTTTCGCCGAACGCCATCACCGGGTTGTCGGTTCTGTTCGGTTTCTTATCGGGCGGTTTCCTGGCTTTTGGGACTCCGGCGGCAGCGATGGTTGGAGCGGCCTGTTTCCTCTTGTCCAACGTCCTGGATGAGTGCGATGGGCAGGTGGCCCGGAAGACGAATCGCTCCAGCTCTCTGGGGGCCCTCTTGGATACCCTCGCCGACAGCTTGGTTCACGCCGCTTTCTTTTTTGGCCTTGGGGTTGGGATGTCCCGGCAGTTTCCACAGGGTCCCTGGTTTTTCTTGGGAGCGGCTGCGGCCGGAGGATCCGTTCTCTCGTGCGCCATGGATGTCGGGGGGATCACCCCGTGGCAGCCGCCGAAACCGACGGACAAATCCCCGGAAGGATTCTTGGCCGGGCTGATCGAGTGGCTGAGGATCGATTTTTCAATGGTCGTGGTGATTTCAGCGGTGGTCCGGCAAATGGGCTGGATTTTATGGTCGGGCGCTCTGGGGGTGTTTCTTTTTTGGATTCCCAGCACGGTCCTCATTGCGGCTCGAGGCCGTGTGAAGGGACGCTCACTCAACCGTCATCTCGAGGCGCCGACTCCCCGTCATTTCGAGGCACCGAAGGTGCCGAGAAATCTCGCATGACCCCGCCCTTCCGGGGTCCTGGCGTGGAGCGGTCCATTCCCGGCATCGGGCCTCATTCGGATGGATGGTTCACAGTGATGATGTCAGAGCATAGGGAGATGGCCGAACCCGACAGGACGTTCCATGGAAAGTCGTTCATTTCAGCATGGGTTTCCATTCGACAGGGCTCGGCCTCAAGGGTCGGCCCTGCTGGCGGGAATCGGACCGCTCCCCGCCACCCCGAAGGTTTCATGAGAGACTCCGGTTCGGGGATGGGGTTCGAAGACAATCGGAGGCCCGAGCGGGCACGGATCCCGAGGGCGAAGCCCGAGGGAGAGCGAGGGCCGACGTTTAGCGAGACGGCCTCGCTGGGGACGTCGAGCGGGTCTGAGAACCCCGTCCCGAGCCGGAGATTCTGCGATGCCGGAAGGCCGGCCCACCCCCGACAGGACCCCGAAAGCAATGAGAACTCCGGAGGGGCGGGGTGAAACGGCTGAGGTGGCTGGGTTTTCTTGCGGGGGTGGCCCTCTTGTTTTGGATCCTGCGCGGGTCGGACCTGCCCGCGGTCTGGCAGCAGATTCGGGGCCTGCAGTGGCGGTTCGGGTTGATCTTCCTGTTCTACATCGTGATCTTCGGGCTGGACACCTTGGGCTGGCGGTTTGTCCTGCATTCCACGGCTCATTCCAATGTCCGATGGGATCGTCTCTTTCGGGCCCGGCTGGCGGGGGAGGCGGTCAATTACGTGACGCCGACGGCCTGGATCGGCGGCGAACCGGTGAAGGCGTATCTGCTTTCCAAGAGATACGGCGTTCCGATGGCGAATGGAATGGCTTCGGTGGTGGTGGCCAAGACCACCTTCTCCGTCAGCATGTTCCTCTTTATCCTGATGGGAATCGGCGTGACGCTCTTCACCCAACGGGTCGATCCATCGGTTTTCCGCTGGGTCTGGGTGATCCTTCCGATCTTAGGGGTTCTCTTGGGGCTGTTCCTGCTGGTTCAGTTCCTCAGTCCCTTTCAGCGGATCGCCGGGTGGGTCAAAGGGGGACTCAAGGAATGGGATGAGGCGCTGGTCCGTTCTTACCGGAAATCTCCGAGGGCGGTCCTGATGTCGCTGGGTTTCCATTTCTTGGGATGGATGGCGGGGGTGGTGGAGGTTTTTTTGATTCTGCGGTTTCTTCATATTCCTGTCAGCTGGGCCACCGCTTGGTCCCTGGAGGCCTTGTGGATTCTGTTGAAGACCGGCGCTTTCCTGATCCCTGGCTCTCTTGGAGCCAGCGAGGGTTTCCTGCTGTTGGTCTGCGCGGGGTTGGGAATCAGTGCCGTCTCGGGGCTCGCCCTCGGCCTTGTCCGGCGGGCCCGAGAAGTTCTGTGGGTGGGGCTGGGGTTGGCGGAGTTCTCCCGAGGATGAGTGGGGACGGATTGACGCTGGTGACGGGAGCCACCGGCTTCGTGGGGAGCCACGTGGCGCGCAAGCTCCTTCAATCGGGGGAGCGGGTGCGGGCCTTGGTTCGGCGGCAGAGCCCGCTTCGGAATTTGGAGGGTCTGGAGGTTGAGTTTTTTTATGGGGATTTAACCGACCGGGAATCGGTCTGCCAGGCGGTGGCCGGCTGCCGCCGGGTCTATCATGTGGCCGCCGACTACCGTCTTTGGGCTCCGGACCCGGCGCTTCTTTACAGGACCAATGTCCACGGCACAAGGAATATCCTGGAGGCGGCCCAGGCCGCCAAGGTGGAGAGAATCGTCTACACCTCGACCGTCGGGGCGTTGGGGATTCCCCATAACGGGGCAGGGCCGGGGACTGAAGAGACTCCGGTGACTCTGCAGGAGATGGTTGGCCATTACAAGCGGTCCAAATTCCTGGCGGAGGCGGAAGCCGCCGCCGCGGCCAGGGCCGGCGTCCCGGTCGTCATCGTCAATCCCTCCACGCCGGTTGGTGAGAGGGATGTCAAGCCAACCCCGACGGGGCAGATGATCGTCGACTTCTTAAACGGCCGGATGCCCGCTTACGTCGAAACCGGTTTGAATCTCGTCGATGTGGAGGACGTGGCCGAAGGGCATATCTTGGCGATGGAGAAGGGCCGGGTGGGAGAGCGATACATCCTGGGGAATCAGAACCTGACCTTGAAACAGATCCTCGACATTTTGAGCGGCATCAGCCGCCGGCCGGCTCCGACGGTCCGTCTGCCGCGCGCCGCGGCTTTGGGTCTCGGGGCGATCAGCACCGGAATCAGCTTCATCACCAAGCGCTCGCCCCGGGTTCCCTGGGAAGGGGTCCGGATGGCGGGGAAGCGGATGTTTTTCGACTCTTCCAAGGCGGTGCGGGAATTGGGCCTTCCTCAGAGTTCCATCGAGGGGGCTCTGGGGAAAGCCGTCGCCTGGTTCCGCCAGAACGGCTACGCGCGCAAATGAGCGGGCAGCGCGGGGGTGGGGTTCACGGACATACGCACCAGCGAGACCTTCGGGGTGGCGGGGGTGGGTTGGCTCCTGCCAGCAGGGCCGACCCTTGAGGCTCAAGCCCTGATTGGATGGAAACCCAAGCTGAAATGAACGACTTTCCATGGAGAAACCTGTGGGGTTTTGCCACCTATTGTGGTGTCCCTAACGCTTCTTTACATTTGGAGATCTTGGTCATAATGCGCTCCACCGAAGCGCTCCAAACAAAAACTTTCGGATTCTGATTGTGCGTATGAATATAGCTTGCGATGGCGGCAACAAGTTCCGGAACGTTT
>JACQCH010000039.1 GCA_016201735.1 Candidatus Omnitrophota bacterium | reverse complement strand
GGCTCTGAAACCGCCGCCCACCGTCTGGGTCTCGGGAGTGATCACCTGGTTGGCAACCACCGTCGTCAGATACTTGTTGGTCGTCACCGAATAGTCGCTGGAACCGTCCCACTGAAAACCAGCGCCGAAAATGCCGGCCAGCAGCAGATTGCCGGCGGCGCCGGCGACCCCGGAACCAAGCACGGTCCCCACGAGGGGGCCAATCGTAAGACCCGCCTCCTCCAGAATCTCCAGCTGCGCCGTTGTCGCCAACGTATCACGCCGCCCTGTGATCCTCGCCTTCAAGATGGGATCATTAAACTCATTAACAAACGTACCCACCGACCCATGAAAGTTCTGCGCCCCATCCAAACCCATCGTGAAGGTCGTCTGCCTCAGCAGATTTGCCGTATTCCCCATGACCACCTGGTACTGGCGCCAACTTGTGGCGTAGGTGCTGGACCCATCCCAGCTACGGGTCACAGACAACGACCCAGGATGAAGCAATAGCCCCGTCCTTGGATACACCAATCCAATTCCCATTATTGCTGTTAAGGTTGCCGCGCTCACGTCGCAACCAACCTGTGCCAGAGTTTCTATCTGCGCGGCCGTTAACAGCTGCTGTCTCCTTCCATATTGCAGTCCTGCCCAAACTCGACCAGTGGGAGGACGAGTCCCATCAAGCAATGGGTTGCTGTATTCGGCCGGCAAAGTTGCCGGATCTTCCGTACCGGTGGTGACTAGAATCTCATCATTAGAAACCTCATCGATCACGTCTCCGGCTAAGGTGACCGTATTCGATCTGGTGAATGCCTCAACTTCCTGCGCTTGGTTATTGAGGATGAGATAGGTAGGCGTAGTCCAAGTATCGGTTACCGCCCCGAAGGGATCGGTGGAGTGGCTGCGGGTGAATCCGCTGGCCGACACGAGAACCCCGGTGGCCGGATCAAAGGTAAATTGCCGGACCTGTGTGGAGGTCGTTTCCGTCCCATCGATGCCATGAGTGGAGGACTGCGTGTCGGAGAGGGTTACCCTGGCTCCGGCCGCGGTGATGTCGTAGTTCTGCGCGGTGGTGGAATCGCCGGTCTCACCGAAGGCGGTAACCCATGTAGAGGAAGCGGTGCCGGTGACACTCCTTACTAGGCCGCGCCGAACCCGGCCGTTGGGCAGCAGGAACCGGTCCTGGATCGTCCCGTCCGGATTCCGGTAGAAGGCAGAAGCCATCAGCGCCTCCCGATCGCCCGGCCGGTTGTTCGTATATTCGAAGTTGGTTTCGCCGGTGTCGACCACCACGGTACCATCCAGCCGGGAGCTGGTCCTCGTCGTCACGGACTGGGCAACCTTCAACTGTCCTTGGATGGTGATGTAAGTATCCTGCGTGCTGCTGCTGAATTTCTCGCCGAAGACGGTTTCCCCGTAGGTCGTCGAGGATCCCACGCCTCCAACCAGCTTCCCTTCCTCGTTGTAGTCGTACTGGAGGTAGTTGTCGGTATGGGAAGCCGTGCCGTCGAGGTCGATCCGGTCGATGTTCTTGGCGGTTAGAAGAGGAATCGGCTGGGCACCGGTCAGGAGCTGATGAGGATCGATGGGAGGAGCGAAGATGAGATGCTCTTTCGTTCCTTCGATCGGACGGACGGAAAGGGGCGTTTGTCCGGTTGAGGGTCCGCTCGGAGTGGGAGGAAGCCCGGGCGGCCCCGGCGTGCTTCCGCTTCCCGATGAGAGATTGGTCTTCGTCACCAAGGCAAAACCACCGCCGACCCTCCAGCGAGAGAGAAAATCAACAAGGTCAAGGTCATGTTCCTGATTATCCGAATCGATGTATCGCACTAAAGTTGTCCCGTCCGTTCCCTGCACCAAACCAAGGAAGGTCACCCAGTGGTCGGCGAAATGGATGATCGCCGCCATCGCGGAAGCGCTCAAGATCCGAAGATACAGCCCCTCTGAATTGGGCCCCACCTGGATCGTCTGCATCGATTCCCCGGCCATCTCATCGGCGACCATCCGAATGGTGTAGGCGGAGATGGCGGGGCCGACCAGACTCTGAACGATCATCTTTTCTCCAAAATCGACCAGCTGCCGGACCATCAACCGGGCGGCCGCCGTCACCTGATCCGCCGCATCGGCCAAGTAGCCGCGGGCCTGCAGGAAGGCGGAGAGTGCAATCGCCCCGCAGTTGATGATGAATCCGCCGAAAGCATTCCGGAGGCGGTTGATCAGATCGACGATCCGGACGTCGCTTAAAATTCCCAACGCCCCGGCCGCCGCCCCGCCCAAGGTCGACATCAGATCCCGCAGGGTCTGGTCGATCTTGGCGTACACCTGTTCTGCTAAGGGATTGCTTCCACCGGTATCGTTGGGAGGAGTAGACCCGGTGATCTCCGTGTAAGTCACATTGGTGCCGCTCCAATCATTCGAACCCGCCGAGGCGCCGACGACGGCCGGCGGCTTAGGCAGCCGCACCGATCCCATCAGCACCTTGGCTCCGATGACCCCGACAATCGGCGGCAAATCAGGAGCATGCTCAAACCGGTAGCCGAATCCGTTGTAATCCTTAAAATCTCCTTTTCCCCAAGAATCCAGCAGGCCCACTAAGCTCATGGAGTCGGATAGGTCGAACCCGGAGATCTGGGGGAAATCGGTCCCGCCCGTCACCGCGACGGAGATCACGCGGGCCATCCGGGCCGTCTCCGTCCGATTGCCGTCCAAGTCCGTGTCGGATTCATCCTGCATCGGATCAACAGCGATCGGCTGGCTCAAACCCACCGGGGCGGAACTGGCTTGAGATTTGTCCGAACTGCCCTCCGTCGGTTTCTTGGTGATCTGGCTGACCGCATCCCGGAATGACTTCATCTCCTTCTGATCGAAGGAGCCGGTGACATCCTCGGTCCAAGCTCCCTGCGCGTCTTTCTTTCTCACGGTGAGAATGCCGGCGGCATTCTCTTCCACCTGATAAATCTCCGTGGTCTTGCTGGTCAGGTAATAAATTCCTGACGAAACCGTCAGAAGCCCCAAAAGATCGCTCCCAACCCAGAGGAACCGACCGGCCTTCAAGTCCTTGACCTGCTGATCGGTCAACGAAGCCGGATCCACCGCGGATTTCTGGATGGTGATTTGATATTTCTTGTCCGGGGTGGTCAGGACCACCGAGCTGCCCGCCTCCAGATCCAGCCTCTGTTGTTCGGTGAGCCGAACGGTATTGAGGGCCGGCGGCAGTTCCGTCGCTCCGTCGTGATGCTGGACAACCTGATCCCCATTCATCTCATCCCAGCCGGTGACGGCCGGCATCCAGCCGTAGTCCAAGGTATGGGTGATTCGAAGCGTTCCCTCCATCTGGGGTCGGTAGGCCTCCAGGAACTGGTCTGGGTTAATGTCGATCGTCATCTGCCGGGCTGGGTCGTCCGCAGCATAAAGATACCGGCGGGTCGTCGTCCCATCCGCATTCTGAATAAATTCCAGCTTCAAGTCGGCCGGATTGCCGAAGTAATTGATGATCCCCTGGGAATAAGTCGCCTGCATTTGAATGTTGGAGAGAGTCTGCTCCTGAACGACCCCGCTCGTCGCTTTTCCGTCGGAATCGAAGTTGGTGGCGACCAAGCCCCGGACCAAGGTGGTGTCGCCGACGCCGAGCCGGCTGTTCTGATCCTCCGCCAGCCCGCCTTGAGACTTCAGCGTCACCTGGGTCCCGTCGGCCAGGGTCACCGTGATCTCCCCGCCGAATTTCTGCAGGTCGGCCCACTGCTGATCGTCCAACGAGATCCCGTCCAAGGAAGGCGGCGTGCCTGTCCCGGCCGTTCCGTCCGCGTTGACCCATTTGGAAATGGTGACGAACTTGCTTGCCGTGTCCGGCTTGAAGCGCCGGATCGTCGCCGAGTCTCCGTTGACCGCGACCGTGACATCCTGCCCCAGCATCAGGTTGTTCCGATCGGCCTCAGAGAGCTGGATCTGATCTAATGTGGGAGGAGCGCCGGACCCGGTGTAATTGACGAAGGAAATAATTTGGCGCTGAGACAGCGAGATGGCCTGCCCGTTGAGCAGAGCATCCCGCTGATCCGTCAACAGAACCGAGAGATCCAACCCGGCCTGCTGAACCGTCACGGTCTCATCCGATCCGATCTGGCCGTCCCCGTTGGTGTCCCACGGAATCGTGATCTCCTTGCCGCCCTGCCGGATGTACTCCAGGACCTTCTTCGGATCGGTGGTGGTTTCACCGGCAGCAACGACCCCGTCTCCATCCCCGTCGCCTGGAACCGAGATCCGCTTGGCCCAGGCCAGCCGCATCAGATCCAGCATGCTGATGTCCGGCGGCGAGGTGGATCCGGTGTAAGAAACGATCTGCAGCGTTCCTCGAACCGGCGTCGGCGCCGGAACCGAGAGGGTTGCCAAATGGTCATCCGCATCACCCACCTGGGGCAATCGAACTGTGTAGGTCTGCCCATTCACCGTCAGATCGATCGGTCCGCCCAGCAGACCATCCCATTGGTCCTCGGTCAGCGTGGAAAGATCGGCGGCCAGAGTCGCTGGGTCTCCCGATTCCACGTAAATCCTCAGCGGCGCCACCTGTTCGCTGTTGGCGATCTCGAGGATGGCCCGTTTCGGGAAGGAGCCGTCCATCACCGTGTTGTCGGGAATCGCGAAGATCCGGGTCCGGGCTCCGCTCGCATCGGTGAAAATCCCAACGAGATCCCGGTATTGGGACCCATCCTCATGGGTCTTCATCACCAAATTGAAGATCTGCCGGCTCCCGCTCTGATCGTATTTTTGCTGGCGGGCCCATTGGATCTCGCCTCCCTGCCGGGCCACCTGCATCACCTTCACCGCCGCCCCGGAATCGTTGTACTGCTCCATGTAAACGTCCCGGATATCCCCGGTGGGAGACGCAACGGCAGAGTCGTTGGCGTCGTAGGTGATCCGGGCGATCTGACTCGGAATGTTGGAGTCGGTCAGATAGAAGATTGTTCTTTGAGTCGTCAGCAAATGGTAGTCCGATCCCGGGTTCGTGTTGCTGCGAACCACGTCGCCGTTTGCATCGGCCCAAACGAGATTCCCATCCGAATCGATGTGCAGATCGGTCCGGGTGAATCCCTGGCCGATGACATCCTCGCCGATCACCACGTTCTGATCCGGCGCGTCGGCCTGGTAATCTCCCTGATACGTCCTGATCTTGGTCAGATAAGTGCCTTCCTCCACCCGGATCGTCTGTGCGACCGTTCCATCGGCGTTGCGGTAAAGGGTGGTGATCGTCCCGCCGATCCGGCTGGTCTCCGTCTGAGTGCTGGCCGTCGTGTCCTGAACCGTCAGCGCCGAATTCCCCCGCTGGATCCGGTAGGTATGATCCGTCCCATCCGACGCATGATCCACAAAGGCGACTTGCTCCGGATCGCCGGCAGCAAACCCGATATCGGTCACCTTTCCGAAATAATGCGTCGTGTACCCCTGCTCCCCGTTGATGATCACCGCCGCGGTGTCATCGGCCAAATCGGAAGCGGTCCCATGATCGTCCCATCGGGCGGTCAGCGTGGCCCAGGCAGTCTGGCTCACCTCATCGACCCAGGTCGCCTTCGTCACCTGATCCTGGGAATTCCGAACCACCGTCAACAGCGTGGAAACCGTCAGATCCCCGTCCTGCCGTGTCAGCCGCTGGATCGTCACCGACTGGTTCTGCGTCTGATCCAGGTTGTCGGCGACCTTCTTGGTGATCGTGGTGCCGCTTGCTCCTTGGTTGATGGTGAAGGTGACGCCGGTTCCCTCCACCGTGATCTGATCGGTGTTCAAGGTCACGTTCGTCACATTAAAGATGGAAGCCTGATAGCCGATTCCGCTGATCGCCACGGTGCCGTTGACATTCCCATCGGTGTATTGAGAGGTAACGCTGATTAGCCCGATGGCATTGACCACGCGCGTTGTCGCATCCACCCGATCCTCCGGATCATCGGTATCCCCGTCGCCGTTGTTGTCCTTGAAGCTGATCGACTGGTCGGTGGTCGTCGTGACTCCATTGGAGGAAGCGGTGATCATCACCTGCGCTTCCACTTCCTTGCTGGTGAAATTCTCCGACTTGAAGCTGTACCGGGTGGTCTGGACGGTTCCGTCCGAGAGGGTCTGGACGACATACTTGGCGTGATTGTATCCGGATCCGGAATCGATCGTGATGACCCCGGCGGCATCTACGTTGATGTCGTTGACGTTCAGGACCGGGATCTGCACGCCGGGGATGTCGATCAGGGCTCCGGTCAATTTCCCATCCGACTTCTGCAGAAATTTGTAGACCTGGAAGAGGCTTAAATCAGCGACGGTCACCTTGTCGTAATCCTGCGGGTTCGCCAGGAACGGCGCCGGCGCGGAACCGGTGATCCCCTGCTGCTTGGCCTGATCCTTCAGCAGGCTGAACGTCGCACCGGTCCCCAGCGGCTCCGGCTTGCCCAGCTCCGATGGATCCGTCGAGAAAGTCAGCGCCGCTTTCGGATCCCCGTTGATCACCCCGTACAGGGTGTGCTGACTCCGCTTCGAGAAATTTCCCCAGACGTCGGTCCCTATCCGCGTACTGGATCCATCGGCGTGGACCACGTTGCCGAAGGCATCGTACTGATACGTGGTTCGCTCTCCAATTTGGAACGCAGAACCATCCAGCTCCCGGGCGAGTCCCATAGAAATATCTGCGACCAGTTTAGACTGGCCGTTCACCCCAACGGAGTACCGGCGCACCAGGCGGTCCGAACCGCTTCCAAAAAGGTCAGAATTGGACTGGGTGCCGACCGCCTCCGCGTAACGAAGCTGTCCCTTGGGATCAAGTGCGTTGAAGGTCATCAGATCGCTAGACCCTTCCAGGTCAAACAGGGTGGACCGGTTCTTCGTCCGGGAGAAAAGGAGCTGTCCGGTGGAGGAATAGCTGGCGTCCAGGAAATCCACCGTGGTGCTGCCGGGGCTCTGGTCGCTGGAGGTCAGCTCCATCTGCTTTTTAAGGAATCCTGTTTCTTTCTCATACTCCATCCCGGACCGGTAGGTCTGGGTCCCGTTGTTCATAATGCTGGGCTGTTTCACCATCCGAAGCAAGCCGACATCAAACATGTCCTTCACGGTCAAATCCGGGAAAGATTGCTGGAGCGCCTGCATCCTCTCGATCGTCAGCCGCTCATCCCCTATATAAGGAAGGGAGATCGTATCCACCCCTGACTGCTGTGTCTTAACGAACTGGCTGAGCAGCTGGCCCTTGTCGTTGAACCGGGTCAAGGAGGTCTCCTCCGTTGCCGTCACCCCGTCCCTGGGACCTCCACGGGTGCTGATGATCGACCGGCCCCCCTCGGCGAGGGTGCTGAATCCGTAGTAGTTGGTCTCCTGCTGGTAGGTGATCACGGTCAGATCGATCGGGGCCTCGACTTCCCGGAGCTCAAATCCATTCCAATCCGCGAGCCACGCCTTGGGAAGCTGCTCCTGCAAGTCCAGGGCCGACAGCTCCTCCCCTTCAGAGAAAAGGGTTGTCCGCAGACCCGTCCCCTGTCTGCGGACCTCCTGCACCGATGAAGTCTGCCTGCCTTGAGAATCGTGGGTAATTCCGTAAAGATGGGTTGTGGTCTTTATCCCATCGCTGGGATTGGTGGTCTCTTCGGTGAATTCCATCACCCGGGCCAGGTGATCGTAGGCGAAGCCGTGGCGGAACACATTGGAGGCCTGATCCAATGTGTAGGAAACACCCTCGACCTTCTTCAGGGCGCCCCGCGTTACCAGCTCATCCAGTGTGGGCACATGCGGTTCCAGCGAATGCCGGCGGAGCAGAACCGCGACACTGGATTCATCCAGAGGATTCCCGCTTCGGTCCAACAATTTCAAATAACCGTCCTGGATCGCTTCGTCGATCGTCCTGGGCCGGGTAACGGTGTATTGGGCAATCAGGGCGTCAATCTCGGCCTGACTCCGCACATTGCCGTCCCCATCGGTATAGGAGCCGTCCGGCTGCTTCACCAGAATCCCCTGGTCAACCAGTTTCCCGGTGGTCGCTTGATTGATGACGATCGGGTTGGCCCGGAGGATACCTTCGATCTGCTGCTCGGTGATCGAGTTGCCCTGGGCGTCAAAGGCCTGGATCTCTCCCAGGTCGATCAAATCCTGGATTGCCGCCTGCTTGCCGGTCGAATAATAGGCCGCCAGCAAACTCCGGAGCATCGGGGCCGTCTGGGCGGTCAGCTCCGTCGTCCCGTCGGACAAGAAGTAGGCGTTGCGGGTGCCCGTCCCGGTCCGCTGAATCTGAGAGAAGGAGCTTAGCTCCAATCCGATCGGGTTGTAGACGATCGCCTGAACGTGGCTCTGGGTGGCGATCCGATCGGCGTTGGAAGTTGTCACCTCCGTGTATTCGATCGGAAGATTCGATGCGTTGTAGATGATCTTTCCACGGTATCGGATGGAACTGCGGGAAAAAACGGTCGGCACTTGCTCCGATCTGAGAAAAGCCAACGTCTCTTGAGCCGCCTTGAGCCCCGCCTCGGTCGAGTCCGGATTTCTTAAGATCGCCAACGCCTGCTCCCGGAGCTTCTGGCGAACATCGTCCTCCAGGCGGGTCTTCTCATCGGTGTACACCAACAGCTCCCGGTTGCGGCCGAGCCCGTCGTTGTAATAAGTCAGGAAACGCTCCCGAGTCTCCGTGCCGCCGACTTGGGCCGTCTGGATCCACTCCACCGACAGCCGGGAATCGTTGTAGACGAAGCCATCCCGGGTCACCTTCTGATTCCGGACAAACGGGGTTTCAATGGAGATCTCCCCGCTGTCCAATTTAAGCCGCAGGTCCCCGGCCCGCTGGACATCCGCCGCCGTGGCGTCAACCCCTTTGGCCTTGATCCTGCGGACCAGATCCCAGTACGAATCAATGTCTGCCGCCGAATAAGAACCTTTTTCCCGGATCTCATCCACCTGCCTGACCATCCGCTGCTCGGAATCGTAAGTCATGGTAGTCTCTATCTCTGTGTCCGGGCCGGTCGAGGAGGTACGCCGTTCCTTCCAATGAATCGGATCTTCTTTGTCGTTGTAATCGTTTGAGCCGTACGTCCGCACCAGGGTGAAGGTGCTTTCATAGCGCTGATTCGGAGTCAACTGCCCGCCCGGATTCATCATCTCTCTGACGTGCCTGGCCGCGTCCACCTGTTCCTGCGGGAAGGCCTCGGGATGATCCAGGATTTGCGTCGACCAGTCGGCGTACCGCTGGTAACCGGACGGGCTGACGAACATCGCCTTGTGAGTGCCCACCTCATTGTAGGTGCGTATCTTTTTCTCGCTGTCGTCGATGTAATCGACGGTAACCTGCGCATCGGTGACTCCGGCCGGTTCCGTCATCCCTGAGTAATCGGTCCGGACCTCATGCCAATGAGTCGGCCGGCCCTGTCCATCGTGCGCCCGGTAGAACTTCTCAACCAGGTCTCGCCGCTCGTCCACCACTCCCAACCGGATCCCGCCCCCGGGAGCCAGGGCCTGCTGCATGGCCTTGACCCAGGCGGGGGAATCCCCGTTCTGCGTCACCTCGGCGATCTTGTCCATGATCCGCCGAATGTCGCCCGGCGTGTAAGCTGTGTAGGTGATCGTATCGATCGCCTCCTCCAGAAGTTTCTTCTTCGCCTGGGTTGTTTTCGAGGCATAGAACTTCGAATCCTCGCTCCACTTCCCTGTCCAGGTAATGTCCCGCAGAGGCAGGACCCCGCCGGGAAATGCATCATGAGGCAAGTCGTCGATCACCCGGTACTCAAAGGCCTGGTAAGAAATCGGCAGGCCGTTGTGGTACTGATGGAACAGCGTGTCGCGGTAGAAAGGTCCTCCTGGGGAATTGATCCGTTCATTCGTGATTCGGGAAACCTGCCCGTTCTTGAAGTAGATCTTTAAGACAGGAAACCGCTCGTCTTTCTGTCTCTGGATGGAATAATTAAACTCAATGGCACCGGGCTTGACGATTCCCACGCCGCCGATTCCATTGGCGCTCGTGGTGATCGACAAAATATCCCCGGGCGCAGCGATGTTGTAACCGCCGGCCACGCCGGCCAAGGTGTCGATGACATTGGTCCCACCGGAGCTCACCTGATAGATCGTTTGCGCTCCCTGGGCAATCTCGTTCACGTGAGACTCGATTCCCCGAATAATTCGAGCCCCAGCGATCAGCGACGCCATCGCTACGTTGTATTTTCGTTTCTGTTCGATGCTCTCTTGGAGGTTGCGAATCGATTGCTCAAATTTAACCAAGTTAGAAGCATTGGCGATGCTGTTGAGGTTGGCTATATTTTCCGCACCGGTCGGATGCGTAGGAAGCGCGGAAGCGGTTCGAATGAAGGGAGCTTGCGTGAGAATAAAGGTAAAGCAGGTAACTGCGGAGATAAAACGAAGGATCGGCCGCCGCTTCGGGGAATCCAACGGGATGATCACCCCCCGCAAAGCGTCATCCTCGCGAAAGCGAGGATCTGATTCCCGCTTTCGCGGGAATGACGGGGCCTCTTTAAAAAACTCGCGGATATTTCGTCTGGGTTCCATTGGACTGTCGACTCATCGTTATTCTCCATGTCGGCAGTCCGGCTATCCATGCCGTTCGTGCTTCGACAAACTCAGCACGAACGGTCGTTGGACCCGTGACTTTGCGTCCCCATCTTGCGACGGGTTTGCCTTTATCGGGGAGACTCTGAAACCCTAAGTTTTGAGCAACAACTACCCGATTAAAATACCAGACTCTTCGATAAGAAATCAACAAGAAAATATTTTCCAATCTATTTTTTAAACAACTCAAAAAAATACCATTTCTCAATGAGTTACTCCTTCCCTAGATATAGCTCATCTCCCACAATACGAACTCCGATCGAGTGGCAAATGATAATCCCCCCATCTTACATATTAAATATACCCAATTGCCACCTTAAAGGTCAAGGTGTATATATAAAATTAATATCGCCATTAACAATTTGAATCGCAGAGGCTTTGCAAGTTTAGAGGCAGGCCTCCTCAATGGTTGGGGGAGGGAGCGGGAGGGCTCCCGCCAGCAGGGTAGGCACCCCCGTCGCGGGGATTCGGGCCAACTGGAATTCCGTCTCAGAGAAAGCTCCGGCTCGGGGGATGGGTTCGAGGGCACTGGAAAGCCCGAGCGGGCATGGATCCCGCTTCCTTCAAATCCTTTGTCTAGAAAAGCGGGAGAGCGAGGGCTTGAGAGTGAGTGAGCCGGCCTCGCCGGGGCCGGCGAACGTCCCGAGAACCCGCCCCCGAGTTGGAGCTTATTATAGGTGAATAGATTATAGCGAAGTTGATACGGTTACGATACGGTTACAGGCACCTGTAACCGCCTCCGGGCCGGTTTCAGGTGAGCGAAAAGGCGTTTGATGTCTTCGAGCATCAGGTACAACCCAGGAGCCACAATTGGGGTCAGAAAAGTAGAACTGGACAATCCACCCAGGACAATGAGGGCCATCGGCGCCCAAAGTGCGGACTGCTCCGTTCGGCTGAAAGCCATGGGAAGAAGGCCTAAGATCGTGGTGGAGGCGGTCATGGCAATCGGCCGGATCCGGCTGAAACTGGCCTCCACCAACGCCCGCTTCAGCCGGTATCCCCTGCCCCTCAAGCGGTTGATTTCATCCACCAGGATGATCGTGTTGTTCACCACAATCCCACCCAGCAGGATCGCCCCCATCATGGCTCCCACGTTCAACGCCTGTTTCATCAACTTTAAAATCACCACGGACCCAATGGTCGCCAACGGGACGGTGATCATGATGATGAAGGGCTGGGTGTAAGATTCAAACAGAGAGGCCAAAACCAGAAACAGCAGAACCAGGGACAAACTCAAGGAAAAGGAAAGCTCCTTTTGATTCTGCATCAATTTCCAATAATTCTCCCCGAAGCGCCAGTAATAATCCTTCGGAAACGGCATTTCCTTAATCGCCTCGAACACCTTCTGGGCCGCCTCCCCAAAAGCGTAGCGTCCCCGGTTGGCGGAAACCTGGATCATCCGTTCATGGTTCTTTCGCCAGATCTTGGAGGGGCCGATCCCCGGCTCCAGGCGGGCAATCTGCTCCAAAAAAACCACCTCCCGGTTCGGCAGGATGAAGGTCATCCGGCGCAGCTTTTCCAAGGTCGCCCGGTCCGCCTCCTCCAAACGGGTGATCACCTCCACTTCTTTCGACGCTGAGTGATAAAGGGTGGCCCGCAGGCCCCGCATCTGGGCATGGATTGCGTTGGCCACATCTTCCACCATCAGCCCAAAGCGGGCCGCCTTGACCTTGTCCACCCGGATCTCCCATTCCGGCCGGCCCCGGCGCCAGCGGATCTTCAGGTCGGTCAATCCCTGGACCTGCTGCATCCTCTTGAGCATCTCCACGGCCAGCTGGTTTAAAACCTCGTAATCCCAGCCGTAAATCTCCAGAATCACCTCGTTGGTCTCCGTTTGCCCCGGTTCTTCAAAATAGATGAAGGCCTCCCGGATCCCTTTCTCGACCTCCTGCACCTGCGGGCGGAGCGACTCGATCAGGTCCTTGGTGGAGCGGCTCCGCTCCGACAAAGGAACCAACTTCACATACACCTTCGAAGACCAGGGCTCCACCCGGGAGGAAACCGATTTGACCTCCGGAACATCCTTCAGGAGCTTTTCAACCTTGGAGACGGCCTGATCGGAAATGTCCAGTTTCGCCCCGGTGGGCAGCTCCACGAAGATCGTGAAATCCTCCGCCTCGGTTGTTCCGAGGAATTCCTTCGGGATGGTTTTGAAAATCTGGAAGCTGGCGAGAACCAAGAAAACAGCTCCCACGCCGATCGCCCAACGCCATCTTAACGAGCCGATGATGATTTTTCGGAACGCCGTTTTCAAAACCCCTTTGTCATTCCCGCGAAAGCGGGAATCCGATCCTCGCTTTCGCGAGGATGACGTTTCGGAGGCCACCGGAAAGGGCAGCCGCACCGCCAGCAGAGGCACCGCGGTCAGGGCCACAAAGAGGGATGCCGCCAGCGAATAGCTGATCGTCAGCGCGAATCCGGTGTACAGGATCCGGATCTCCTTGTTGACGAAGACAATCGGCAGGAGCACCACGATGTGGGTCAGGGTGGCCGCCACGATCGCCAGGAGCATCTCGGAAGCCCCCTCCACCGCGCTTGCCTCTTTGGATTGCCCCTGTGACAGACGTTTGATCACGTTGTCCAGGACGACGATGGAGTTGTCCACCAGCATCCCGATCCCCATCGCCAGACCCCCTAAAGTCATGATGTTCAAGGTGAGCTTCTGAAAAAACATCAGCCCCAAGGTAATGACCGTCGCCAAGGGGATGGCGATCGCGACGATCAGCGTCAGGCGAAGATGTTTCCAGATGGCCGCGCCGGCAAGGAGCAAAAGGAGCAGCCCATCCATGATCCCTGTGGTGACATGGATCGGAACGATCGAGTACCGGTAGGTTGCCAGCGCCAGAGCCGTGACCCCGAACATAAAGGGGATGCAGAGCAGCCGGACGAACCGGCTCGTGCCCAGAAAGGCCCCCAGAACCAGGATCGTCAGAACCGCCCCGCTGATCAAGGCAGACCCGACCTCCTCGATCGCCTTCTGGATCTGCACCGCCTGATTGTAGGTGACGATGAATTTCAGATTGTGAGGCATCTTGGGGTTTTTCTGGATCTGATCGAAAGTCTTCAAGACCTCCCCAGCCACCTTGACGGTGTTGGCCGTCGTCTCTTTCTGGATGTAGAGGGAGACGACCGGGAGGGAGTTGACGCGGGCGAAGCTGGTCGCCTCCAAAAAAGAATCCTTGACCGTCGCCAAGTCCTTGAGGCGGATGATCGAGTTCGAAGGAGTCGTGGCAATCCCCAGGTTTTCAATCTCCGAGAGGGAGTGGAATTCCCCCATGGCCCGGATCAGGTATTTGTCGCGCCGCCGCTCCACCTCCCCGGTCAAAAGATTTAAGTTGCTCACACTCAAGAACCGCGTGATCCGGTCGATGGGCAGGCGGTAGGCCTGGAGTTTATCCTGATCCACCTCGATCAGGATCTTCCGCTCCCGGCCGCCTCCAATCTCCACGTTGGCCACCCCCTCCACCCGCATGATCTGATCCTTGATCTGTTCATCCACGAGGCGGCGCAAGATTTCCGGAGTGGAATCGAGGGCGGTCACCGCCGTGATGACGATCGGCTGGTCGTTCTGCTCAAACTTCGCGATGATCGGTTTCTCGATCTCCGGCGGCAGCTTGGACCGAACCTTCGAGAATTTTTCACGGACTTCCAGAGCGGCAAAATTCATGTCGGTGCCCGGTTCGAACGACAAAACCACTCGGGCCCGGCCCTCTTCGGAGATGGAGATGAGATCCTTCATGTGGGTGGTATCGCCGATCGCTTCCTCAATGATCTTGGTAACTCTGGATTCCACCTCCACGGGAGGCATCCCGCCCCGGATATCCACGATCACCGAAATATCTCCGAAACTGAAGTTGGGATAAAGCTCGATGGGAAGTCGCGTCAGGCCGATGATCCCGATCAGGATGAAGCAGAGGAAAAGCATCGCGATGGTGACGGGGCGTCTTACCCCGAAGCTCGGCAGGTTCACCCCACCCCTCCGGAGTTCAAGTGCCGGCTCCACCCCGGGGTCCTGGCGTGGAGCGGTCCGTTCCCGGCATCGGGCCTCATTCGGATGGATTGTTCACATTCACCATGTCAGAGCACCGGCAGGTGGCCAAACCCAACAGGACGTTCCATGGAAGGTCGTTCATTTCAGCATGGGTTTCCATTCGACAGGGCTCGGCCTCAAGGGTCGGCCCTGCTGACGGGAATCGGACCGCTCCCCGCCACCCCGAAGGTCTCATGCGAGGACCCCGGCTCGGGGGAGGGGCTTCGAAGGCAATGAAAATTCCGAGCGGGCACGGTGTCCCCCGCGCTCTGGAATTCCGGGGACGAGCGAGGGATTTTCGATTAGCGAAGTCGACCACGCTGGGGTCGACGAGCGGGCCTGAGAAGCCCTCCCACGAGCCGGGGGCCTCTCGTAGTTCCGCACAAGGCCCGAGGCCGGAACTGGCCTGCTCCATGACAGGGTCGCCGGCCGAGGAATAACGAGGCCGTGTATGGCGACGGGTCCGAGCTGGTGAGGACCCTGACCGACGAGGCCGAAGGCCGAGGAGACCCCGGAGGGGTGGGGTCACGCCGCATCCCCTTCGGATTTCGCCAAGGTATAGTACCTGCCCTTGGCGAAAGGACCGTAGCCAACGATCAATCCCCGATCCGCCAATTCCTTGAGGTCACGAGCCGCCGTCGGGACGGAGGCACCGGTCAACTTAACAAAATCTTTCCGGGTGATCCGGCCGTGGATCTTCAGGTACTCCAGCAGCTGCCTCTGTCTCGGATTCAAGGGGGGAAGGAAGGCCGAGGCGGGCGTTTCAAACTTAACCGGTTCTTCCGAAGGCTCCGGCTTCATGATCGGTTCCGCGGACAACGGGAAGAGGACGGAAGGTCCTTCCGGAACCGCCTCTTCTCCTCCAAAACCCTCGGGGATTTCCGGAAACTCCGGCGGCGCTGGCGCTGCCAAGAGAACGGGAGGCGGGGGCGGGAACCCTGCAGGAACAGTCGCGAGCAGGAGCGCAGGCTGCAGCTCCGGAGCCTTCACGCGAGAGAAAAGGGAGAAGAAGTTTTCCCCCATCACATAAAGGGTGGGGAGAAAAATCAGGGTGAGAAAAGTGGACAAGGTCATCCCCCACATTTGAGTGATCGCCATGGGACCCTGGAGTTCCACTCCTTCCTGAAGGCCGAGAGCCAACGGAAGCAATCCCAGTACCTCGGCGGCGGCGGTCATCAGGATCGGCCTCAAACGGGTCTGGCTGGCCTGGATGACTGCTTCTTCCGCGCTCTTGCCTTCCTTCCTCAAGAGGTTCACATATTCGATTAAGACAATCCCGTTGTTGACGACGATCCCTCCCAACAGGATAAAGCCGATGGCCACCATCACGCTTACCGGGGTGTGGGTCACCCACAACCCCAAGGTCACCCCGATCAAAGACATGGGGATCGTCGCCATGATTAAAAACGGCTCCCAGAGGGACTCGAATTCTGCCGCCATGACCATGTAGATCAGGATCACGGCCAGCCCCAGCGCAAAGATCAGGGACTGGAAGGATTCCTTCATCTGTTCGTTCTCGCCGGTCAAGGCCACGGTGTAGCCGGAGGGTATCCTCAACACCCTTAAGCTCTGATTCACATCCTGGATCACCTCGTTTAAGGGGCGCTGAAACAGCTGGGCGGAGATCAGGATGGTTCGCTGCTGGTCCAGGCGCTTAATCTCCGTGGGCCCTTTGCCGACGGCCAAATAGGCGATCTCTGCCAGGGGGACGTCGATCTCCAAAGGAGAATGGATGAGCAGGCGGCGCACTTTGTTCAGATCCTCCCGATCCTGTTTCCTCAACCGCACCCGGATGTCGATCTCCTTCCCCGCCTCCTTGAACTTCGTGGCCACGGTTCCCTTGAGGGCCGTCTGAGTCGTCAAAGCAATGTCGCTGACCGACAGGTGGTAAGCGGAGGCCCGATCCTTGTTGACGTGCACCTTGGTCTCCGGGGAAGGAGGGACAAGGCTTGTCTGGACCCCGTAGAGACCCGGTATCTCCCCCAAAAGTTTCTGCACCTGACCGGTCAACTGCTCCATCTGGGGCAATTCGGTCCCCCGGACTTCCACTACGACGGGGGCGCTGGCGAGGACGGAGGATTTAATGGCCGATTCTTGGAGAAGGTACTCGATCTCGGCCCCCTCCAACGGCTCCCTGCTCAATGTGTCTTTGAGTTCCCTGACAATCTCAGCGCTCCTCCGGGTCCGAAACCCAGGCCCCGACATTCTTCTCCACCCCCGATAAAGAGGCTTCAAGGTGACAAAAACGGCCGCCTGATGGGACCCCAGAGTCTCCACCATCTCCTCGGCCTTCTTCTCCTTCGAGGAGCCGATCGTCACCGTCACATCACGGACCTCAGGAACGGCCTGAAGAACCTTTTCGACCCTTTGAGCGACCCGGTCCGTGACCTCCAAACGGGTCCCGGGAGATAGATTGATTCGGAGATTAAACTGACCCTGATCGGCCTTCGGGAGCACCTCCCGATCCAACTTCCCGAATCCGACGACGGATCCTCCAAATAAGAGGAGCACAATCCCGATTCCCAGAAAACGATGCCGGATGAACCACTGGACCAGCACCATATCAAACCGCAGGAAGGCATTGATCGCCGGCTCAATGGGGGAACGCCCCGTTCCATGCCGAATCCAGGAAGCAAATAAGGCAGTCAGGGTTAAGGAAACCGCGAGGCTGACGAGGTTAGACCAAGTCACGGTATAGGCGAGGTCCTTGAACAGCTGCCCAACAATCCCGGAGACAAAAACCATAGGGAGAAACACCACAACGTTGGTCAGGATGGAGCCGATGACGGCGGGCCCCACTTCCTCCGTCCCTTGAACGGCTGCCTCCGGGGGAGGTTTGCCCTTGCTCCGATATCGGTCGATGTTCTCCACGACGACAATCCCCGCGTCCACGAGGAGTCCCACCCCCAAGGCAAGCCCGCCCATGGAGATGATATTGATCGTCGTTCCGCTGAAGTACATCAGGCCGATCGTCGCAAGAACCGAGATGGGAATGGCGGCGGCCACATTCAAGGAAGCCCACGGGTTTCCCAGGAAAAGGTACAGCACAATGAAAGCCAAGACTCCTCCCTGGATTGCCGCGTCGCGGACCCCCGAAATAGCGTTCTTGATAAAGAGGGACTGATCGTAGGCGATGGTCAACTGCACCCCGGGAGGCAGCGAGGACTGGACCCGGGCGATGGCCTGTTTCATCCGGCTCGCCACCTGGACTGTGTTCGCCCCGGCCTGCTTCTGGATGTTCAAGGAAATGTTCTCCGCGCCGTTAAACCGGGAGACCGAGGTCTTCTCCTTAAAGGTATCCTTGACGGTTGCCACATCCTTCAGCAGAATCATCCTCAGCGACGGGGCGAGGCCTTTCTCCCGCTTCAAGGGGCCCGGCCGGTCCCCCCCGGACTCCCGCTGGGTGGCTTTCCCCTTCGCTTGGTCGACTCCAACGGCGATCGATGGGATTTCCGGAACGACCTGAAACTCTCCCATCGTTCGAATCAGATACTCGTAAAAAGCCTCCTTGATGGTGCCGCCCGGATAATTCAGGTTCGTCTTCGATAAGCTGTCCACTACCTGAGAGATCGGCAAGCCCGCCGCCTGAAGGCGCCCCTGGTCCACCTCCACCTGGATTTCCCGCTCTAATCCGCCGGAGATGTTGACCGCCGCGACTCCATCCACCTTCTCCAACTCATTCTTGATTTGTTTCCGAGCCAACTCCAGAAGCTCATGGGAAGAAAGGCCTCCGGAAAGGTTTAGGACCAGGACGGGAAGTTCAAAGGGGTTGAATTTGACGACCACCGGATCCTCGGAGCCGCGGGGGAGTCGTTCCTTGATCAAGTCGATCTTCTCCCGGACTCCCAAAGCGGCAAAATCCATGTTGGAATTCCAGTTGAATTCCGCGATCACCAGAGAGACTTCCTCTCTGGAAACGGAACTGATCCGGCGCAAGCCGGAAACGGTCCCGACCGCTTCCTCAATCGGCTTGGTGACGAGGAGTTCGATCTCCTCGGGCGCGGCGTCTTTGTAGCGGGTCACCACGGTCAGCTGCGGATAGGTAATGGGAGGATATAATTCCTGGGGAAGACGGGTCCAAGCGATCACCCCCATGAGAAGGACCGCCACGTAGATCATAATCGTGGTGACAGGTCGGTGGACGCTAAAACGGGGCAGACTCATCTGTCATTCCCGCGAAAGCGGGAATCCTCTCAAATAAGATCCTCGCTTTCGCGAGGATGACCTTTGTAGATAGACTCTTATTGTCCCTCCTCTTCGGTCGGTTTTGCGCTGGGGCTGGGCAGTTTCGGTTCGGCCCTCTGCACCCCCGCCTCCTCTGTCTCCAGGAGAGTCACCTTGGAACCCTCCTTCAAAGCCCCTCGGGCTTCGGTGACCACCTGTTCCCCTTCCGCCAGCCCGTTGGAAATCTCCGCGTAGTCGGTGGTCAGATACCCCAGGGTGATGGGTTTGAGTTTCGCAACCTCCCCTTCCACGGTGAAGACCGACTCAAATTTACCATCACCGTCGGTATCCTTCAGGGCGCCCGTCGGAACGACCAGGGCGTTGGGCTTCTCAAAAACAGCGATCTCCGCCCGGGCGAACATCCCCGGCAGGAGTTTGCCTTCCGTATTTTCCACCTTGACCTTGGCGGTCAGCGTCCGGGACTTCCCCTCCACCATGGGAGCCAAGTTGTCGATCGTCCCCTCAAAGGTGGTATTGGGAAGGGAGTCGACCGTCACCTTCACCCGCTGGCCCATCCGGATCCGCTCGATGTCCCGCTCAATGATTCCCAACTCCACATAGACGGAGCTGACCTTCAACAGGGTCCCGACGACCATCGGGGGGCTCTGCGGCGTGAAATATTCCCCTACATCCACTTCCCGGGTTCCCATGACCCCCTCCATCGGGGACTTCAAGACCATCTTAGTCAGTTCCATTTTGGCCAGATCCGCCTCCTTCTGGGCGGTATCCAGTTGCGCCTCGGCCTGCTTCAGTTCCAGCTGACTCTCCTCCAGTTTGGGTTGAATAATCGCCCCCAACTGGTAAAGCTGTTCGTTGATGGAAAGCCGTTTGGCCATCAGATCCTTTTGCGCCACGGCCGCCTGGACCTTGGACTCGGCGTACTCTAAACGCATCTTGGCCTCCTGGTCATCCAGAGTCGCCAGGACCTGATCCTTGGTGACGAGGTCCCCCTCCCGGAAAAGAATGCTCTTGACGACTCCGTTGGTCTCAAACTTCAACGCGACCTCCGAATCGCCCCGCACGGTCCCTAGGGTCGGCAGAAAATCGGTGAACTCGATCCGGGAGGCCTTGAAGGTCCGCACCGCGATCGGCAACGCTTCCGTCCCGGTCTCGGGCCCTCCCTTGGGCTTGGCCCCCGGCGGCAACCGGGTCACTTGCGGTTTCTTCAACAGGCTGGGAAGCCACCAGTTCACGACGGCAACACCTCCCGTGATGATGAAGAGAAAGACCAGAACAATTCGAAACCGTTTCAACGCTGACGCTTTCTTCGCCATAAATCCCCCTATGTTGTCATCTCGAGGCCGAAGGCCGAGAGATCCCTCGTCGCTTCGCTCCTCGGGATGAAATTCGACCAGGCACTTACGTCATTGCATTCCGTAAGTACCGGTCTCATTTCACTTATAATAGCCGGTTAATCCGATCGCCTTGTTCAGCCGCGCCAGGGCGACATAATAATTGGTCAACGCCTGAGCTTCCGACACATGTTCATCGGTTAACCTCAACAGGGCTTCCAGAACTTGGGAAGGCAGGACTTCGTTCAAAGAGGCCTGGGCTTTCAAAACCTTGGCCTGCTCCTCCCTGAAAGCGATCTTCTGTTTCGCGTACTCCAGTTGGAGGTGAGCCTTATTGTAGCTGAGGTAGGCCTCTTGAACTTCCTGCGTGACGGTCGCTTTCACCTCAGCCAGATCGTTGCGCGCCTTCTCCAAACCCACGAGGGCCTGCTGGATCTCAGACAACCCTTGAAGCTGGCTGAAAAGGCCCAGCTCCACGGAATGGACGGTGGAATCGGTCCGGGTCGTTTGGCCCAGTCGGGGAGCGGTCTTGGTTTTCGTGACGGAAGCCGATGCTCCATGCGGCCCCCACGTTTGGGTCGCTTTAATTCCGATGAAATAATCCGATCCCGGCACCAGCGGCTCGGTTTCAAAAGCAGATCCAGACCGCCCCAGGAAGGTGGAGAGATCCACCTTCAGTGCTCCCTTGGCCTTCGCGATCCGCTCCTCCAGCTCGTTGAATTCAACCAGAAGCCGGCTTATCTGGATGTCGCTCCGGTATTTCACTGCCAGCGTCAAGGCCTCCTCAAGATCAATCCCGGCCGAAGGAGCCCCGGAAGGAAATTCGGCAGGTACCTCCTCCCTTGCCTCCGGCTCCAGATTCAGGTGTTGAAGGAACTTGAGCCGCGCCAGTTTCAGATCATTCTCGGCGGTGGCCTGCTGGAACTGAACCTGGTTGATCTGTGACTCCACGTTCAGAAGTTCCAAACGGGTCAACAGCCCCTTTTCATAACGGGCATTCGTCTGTTCCTTCAACTTCTGCACCTCTCCCAGTATCCCTTCCTGAACCATGAGGCTGACCCTTGCGCCGATCAACTGGAAATAGGCCTGGGTAATTTCCAAGGAGAAGTCGGATTTTACTTTTCCCTGTCGCTTTTCCGCGATCTGAATATTCACAATCGCTTGGCCGTAAGCCTCCCGGAGCCGGCCGGAGTAATAGAGGGGCTGGTCGAGCTGGATCCCCTGGGACACCTCCCGGAAATTGACTTTGGAAGCGGTTCCGGTCGTCCAGCTGGCCTTGAGGCTTGCCGCCGGGTAAAGGGCCCGGCGGGCCTCTTGAAGTTTCATTTGGGCAAGTTCGATCTCTTCCCGGGCAATTTGAATCGGTTTGTGCCGGTTTAAACCAAACTCCAGCACAGAGTCCAAACTCCAAGGATTGGAATTCCCAGACAAGGAAGGCGGCGCGGCGTCCTGCGGGTTGGCAAACAAATCAAACGAGAAGTTGCGGGGGCTCGGTGGAGTTTTCGGACGGACCCGGATTACCAACCGATCGGTCTTTGACTCGACCAGGTGTTCTGCGGGTTGAGTCAGATTGAAACTTAGGTAATCGATGGTGGGAAGATTACCCGGTTCTGGAGCTGTTCGGACAAGATGCCACTCTCGAACCAGTTGGTCCCCCAAGGAACTGCTCTCAGGTAGAGAGCTCTCCACCTGGGGATCAATCAGATCCACAATAAGGCGGTCTGGGTTGGTTAAGGTGTAAGTGACAAACGCAAAGGGCTGCTCCATTTGAATCTCAATGGCGGCCCCTTCAGGGGTGGGTAAGACGATAACGGATTTCAATACAATTGGTTGAGGGGCAGATAGGGCGGGATGGGCTGATACGGTATATATGACTAGCAACCCGTAGAGTAATCCTGAGAGATTAAACCTTAACTGTCTCACCAACTGTCTCTCATCTTCACCTCTTAAAACAAAGCTTACTGGAAGTTCCAAAATAAGTCAAGACAAGAAGGGGGCTATCCGTATCATTCCTTATGATATCGTTTAGCCCGTCTTACTCTTTCCTGCTATTCTCCTCGATTGTCAGCAGAAGCTTAATCAGTTCCGATACGGTATAGAAAATCAGAAAAAACAATGTCCATGCCGCAAGGACGACGGCGATGGCGATGGCCGGAGGCGGGACTTTCGCCCCCGGCGCCTGGGGAGCCGTCCCGGCGACAAATACTCCCACTGCCCCAACGATCCCAAGAAGAAGGCAGGCCCAGGCGATCACCTTAAAAATGAGTCCGAAGATCCTCAACAACTTGAACCGCTTTTCCATGAGCAAGGTCCCCCTAGGGTTGTGCCGCTTTCCCTGCCCTTTGGGCGAGGGCTGTTCGGTAACGGCGCATGTACTCCCGCATGTAGATCCGGTATTGGTCCATCGTGGCCATCCGATAGGCCTGAATCCGATCCTTATGAATCGTTCGCCACCGCTTGGCTCGAGCCCTCGCCTTCGTGCGCCAGATCGGATCGATCCGCTTAATTCGATAGTAAAGAGGATTTCTCTCTTGCCAGGCGGTTAAGTTATCCCTCTGCCGTTTCTTCTGGCAGACCGGATCTCCACAGGCCCGCTGTTTGGTGTGGCGGTATTTGGACGGCTGAAATTCTCTCTGACAGTAAATGCAGATCATCGACAACCGTCCATAACTAATCTTGGCCCCACGGGGAATCGAACCCCGGTTTCTGCCCTGAGAAGGCGGCGTCCTAGGCCACTAGACGATGGGGCCGCCTGTAATGGAAAACTGTCTGCTTTTCTCATTTCGTTAGAATGATACAAAGGTCGTTTGACGCTGTCAAGCCCTTCTTTACAAATCGCCGGCCAGATGCCCGATCACGAATCCCACTAGAGCGGCCACGATTCCGATGGCGGTCAATTCCAGGCCGCTCTTTAATGGGGGAGTCCGGGTCAACCGGGTTTTGCCGACCCCCAGTCCGAAAAGGGCCGCGATCGAGATTGCGACGGATAACGGGAAGGCTTTCCCGGGGCCTAAGGCGGCGAAAGGCACAATCGGCAGGAAGGCAGCCGCCAGATACGAGGCCGTCGTGATGACCCCCACCACCCAAGGATTATCAAAGCTCTCGATGATGAGGCCCAATTCTTCCTCCATCATGCAGCGAAGCCAAACGCTCGGGTTGGAACTGATCCGGCTAACCACCATTTCCAATTCAGGCCCGTCGAACCCTTTGGTTCGGTAAATCTTGCGAACCTCGTCCCTCTCTTTTTCCGGCATCTCCTGGATCTCTCTCCGTTCCCGTTCAATCTCGGCCAAGAAAAATTCGGACTGGGACTTGGAGGAGATGTAGGCGGAGAAACCCATGGAGAGAGCGCCCGCGCTCGCCCCGGCGATCCCGGTGATCAGGATGATCCGGCTTTCATGGAGAGCTCCGTAGACTCCGATGACGAATCCCAAAGAGGTGACGATCCCATCCGTCGTGCCGTAGATGACCTCACGGATGGCCCGCCCCTTGGGAGAGTGCCAGGCCTCGTCCAGGTAAACCGGCCGAGACCCGAGTTCTTTAAGGATTGGGGAGCGCTTCGACACCGAGTTCTTTTCGAACTTCCCGGACCGCCGCTACCATGTTGGTGAGCTTGGCCACCGCTTCTTCCTTCAGGCGGGTCTTCAGGCCGCAGTCGGGATCGATGTAAATTTTCCCCAGCGGGAAGGCGTCGAGCGCCCGATGGATCGAGGCCTTGATCTCCTCCACCGATTCGACCCGGTGGGAATGGACATCCACCACCCCGAATCCGACTTCCTTGGTAAAGGGAACTTTTCGGATCAGCTCCAAGAGGCCGAAGTTGGAGTTGGTGAATTCCAGGTCAATCTGGTCCACGGCCAGATTCAGGATCTGCGGGTAGACCTTCTCGAAGTCTCCGTAGCAGATGTGGGTCCCGGTCTGGACACGGATCCCCTGGGTTACGATTCGCATCGCCTCGATGGCCAGCTCCACCTCTTCCACGCGGGTCGAAACCGCCGGCTCGTCGATCTGGATGAATTTAGCCCCGGCCGCTTCCAGGGCCTTGACCTCTTCGTGAATGGCCCGGGCCAACCCTAAGCAGAAGGCCCGCCGGTTCGGGTACGTCTCGTCGAAGGACCAGTCCATCATGGTGTAGGGGCCGGTGAGCATCCCCTTAACCGGCTTCTGGGTCAGCCCCTGGGCAAACTTGAACCACTCCACGGTGATCGGCCCCTTCCACCGGATCTCGCTGATCGCGATCGGCTTGCGGTAATACCGGTTCCCGTAGGAGCGGACGAGGGAGCTCACCTTGAATCCTTCGAGATGCTCCGCGAAATAGGTCGCCATATCTCCCCGGTACTGTTCCCCGTCGACCAGGATGTCCAGCCCGATCTGTTCCTGGATCCGGATCCAGTTCCGGGTCTCCTCCTGCTCCAAGGATTTCAGCTGGGCCTTGTCCATCTGCCCTCGCCGGACCTTCGCCCGGGCGGATTTCAGTTCCTCTGATTTCGGAAAACTCCCTACCGTCGTTGTCTTCAGCATTTTTTACAGTCCTAATCCTTGAATTAATGCTTCCCCGTTTTCACACCAGCTTCCCAAGATAAAAGGAGTATCTCGAACCGTGTAGCGGCTGGCCTCGCTTTCCCGCAGGCGCTGAACCAGATCCTCAAACGCCGCCGGCTGATCCGTCTCAAAGGCCAGCACAAAGTCCTGATCTCCCAATCCAAAAGAATAGGTCGTGTTCAGCCGCACCATCGGGTACTGCTCCCCAACGGCCATGTGGGCGCGCATCATCTCGCGGCGTTTTTCATACGGCAGGAGATACCATTCCCGTGACTTGACGAACGGATAAAGAAACAGGTACCGCCTCGAGCCGGAATCCGTCTCGAAGGCCGGGATGTGCATCGGATTATACACCGAGGGCCGGGTCATCGCCACAAAGGTGTAGCTCAAGCGCAGGTACTGACCCAGTCCGGTCCGGAGCAGATCCGCCGTAAACGGCTGAAAGGCGGCCAACTCCTTGGCGATCCCCCAGATGAAAAAATCGGTGTCCTGCCTCAACCCGATCGCGAGATAAATCCGGATCGATAACCCAGCGGACGGGCTTCTTAACTCGGCCAGAAATTCCTGGATCCCTTTCTTCCGTTCCGGCTCCGGAAGACGGCGAAAGGCCGGATCCAGCGCGAAGCATAAGAAATTGACGAAGGTCGGGTCGACCGGGATATTGGGTGTCATTGCGAGGCCCCCGGAGGCGGCCGTGGCAATCTTGCTTTTAACATCGAGATTGCTTCGTCCTGCTTCGGCTTCGCCTCGCAGTCCTCGCAATGACGCTTTATTTTCCGCGCTCATATTCTCGTCGCCTCTAATTCTTTCTCCTCGATATGGCCCTCTAATAGAATTGTCTCCTCCAACGGCTGCTGCCCCTCTTGGCGGGGAACGCCAACTCGGCGGATCACCTTCGCTTGAGGAGGAAGTTTCTCCTTCTTCGTGTAATGGGCGATCATCTTCAATGCCCGGCGATCCGCCGCTTCATCCGGCGGCCCGATCAGAAGAACCGACGGCCCCGGGAACCCTTCCGGGACGAACAGGACCCGCCCCGGCGCCAGGTACTCCGCCAAGGTCCGGTTCTCCTCTTCATTCCGGCCCACGATCAGCTTGGTATGCGGGTTCAGCCGGAACTGCCGGCCGAGACGCAGCAGTTCCATATCCTCCAGGTCCACCTCTTCTTGAGTTTGGAACAGGTCCCGCACCCGGTTGCCGAACTCCTGGTCGGTCAAAAGGCAGCCGCCGGCCGGATTCGGATAGTCCAGGATCCCGTATTTCAGAGCCAGCTGCATCTGCTCCTTCCGGGAGCGGCCGGTGATCCCGCACATCCTTTCTCGGTCGATCACCCCTTCTTCTTCCGGCAGGGTCGCCGGCAGCACCTTCGCCGAGAGGGGCCGCACGATCCGCCGGGCCAAGCCGGCCTGCTTCTCAATCAAAAAGAGAGAATGCCTCATCTGGGACATCGGCCTCTGTCCCAGCACCTCGCCGGTCACCAGAAAGGCGGCGCCGATCTGAGCCATCAGCTCCTTGGCCTTCTCGAACATGTAGATCCGGCAGTCGATGCAGGGATTCATGCTGGAGCCGTATCCGTATTTCGGTTTCCGGATCACCCCGATGTATTCCTGGGTCATCTTGACCACCATGAACTCGATTCCCAGCTGGGCAGCCACCTTCATCGCCTTGGTCTTGTCGCAGCAGCCCCAGGGCGCGGACAGATATAGGCCGCACAGCTCCACCCCCTGCTCGAGCATCAGCTTGGCCGCCAGCGTCGAGTCCAGCCCGCCGGACAGCATGACCACCGCTTTCTTGTTCACCCCGCCCTCCTCTTCTTGATCAACCCCCGCAGAGTTTTCAAGTTCATGACATCTTCGGCCATCGTTTTTTCATCTTTTGGAGTCTCCAATACCATTGGGATATCCGAGAAGCGAGGGTCGTTCAGCAGGCACCGGAAACCTTCCAATCCGATCTGACCCTGCCCGATGTGCTCATGCCGGTCGACGCGGGCCCCCAACTCCTTCTTGGAATCGTTGAGATGAATCGCTCGGATGTTTTTCAACCCGACGATCCGATCGAAGTCGTCCATCGTCTTCTGATAGGCGGCCGGCGTCCTCAGATCGTAACCGGCCGCGAACAGATGGCAGGTATCCAGGCAAATCCCGGTCCGGTCCGGGCGGCCGGTCAGTTTCAGCAAGGTATTGAGATGTTCGAACGTGTGCCCGACCGCCGATCCCTGCCCCGCGGCGATCTCGTACAGCACCTTGACGGAAGAACCCTTCGTCTGGTCCAGTACCCAGACCACTGTCTCGGAGATCCGCTTCAAGCACGGCTCCTCACCGGTCTCTTTGTGGGAGCCGGGATGCAGAACGATGAAGGCCAAGCCCAGTGTCGTTGCCCGCTCCACTTCCACCTTGAGCGCCTTCTTGGACTTCTCGAAGGTCTCCTTTTCCGGGGACCCGACGTTGATCAGGTACGCCGTGTGGGCGAACACCGGGCCGACGCCGCTGTTCTTCACCGCTTTCTGAAAGGTCTTGGCGCTCTCGTCGGAGATCGGGAGGGCGTCCCATTGATTGTTCGACTTGGTGAAGATCTGGATCGTCTGGCATCCTACCGAAAGCCCCCGCTCGACGGCGAGGTGGAATCCGCCGGCCATCGACATGTGGGCGCCCAGCCGCGGAAGCTGCTTCGACGCGCCGTTCATCCTGAGCTTAGTCGAAGGATGAACGGCTTGCTCAGCACGAATGGATTGAAGAGTCGCTTCACTCTTTCCCATATCCCGCCAAATCCAGCAGCACTCTTTCGAAGCCTGCCCCGCGGCAGGCCCTCACTAATTCCTCGACGGCACCGGGCGCGGCCAACGATTCCACCGCCGCCGGCTCCAACTCCAATCGGACCGACTCTCCCTGAACCCTTGCCCTCAACTGACGGAATCCCAGCCGCTTCACCGCCGCCTCGCAGGCCTCCACCTTCGACAATCGCTCCAGCGTCACCGCCGTCCCGGTCGGAAGCCGGGAAGCCAAACAGGCCATCGCCGGCTTATCCCACGTCGGCAAGCCGAGTGCCCGGCTGTTCTCCCGAATCTCTTCCTTGGTGAACCCGGCCTCGACGAGCGGCGAGCGAATCTGCCATTCCTTCGCCGCCTGCCGGCCAGGCCGGACATCCTTTAAATCGTCGACGTGGGTCCCATCCACGACGCAGGCCAACCCTTCCTCTCGGGCCACCCGGCTGGCCAGTGAAAAAAGCTCCGTCTTGCAGAAGTAGCAGCGGTTCACCGGGTTGGCGGCGTACCGGGGGTCGTCCAACTCCTTGGATTCGATCAAAAGATGCCGGATCCCGATCTGGGCGGCCAGCTTTTTGGCCTCTTCCAGTTCAGCGGCCGGCAGGCTTGGGCTAACCGCGGTCAGCGCCGCGGCCTTTTCCCCTAATGTCTCCACCGCCACCTTCGCCAGAAAGACCGAGTCCACCCCGCCGGAAAAGGTGACCAGCACCGATTCCATCTCTCGAAAAATCTGTCGAAGGCGCTGGAGTTTTTCCACCAATCAGATTCCCTGCGCGACTTGGCGAAGGATCTGGAGTTTCTTTAAGGCGGCTTCGTGCGGCAGGAATTCCAGCCCGCAGTTGGGAGAAACCCAGAGACGATTCAGAGGAATCACGGCGGAAACCTTCTTGATTTGAGAAATAACCTCCGGAGCCGAATCCATCCTGGTGTTGCGGCCGTCGATGAGCCCGAGGGCGATCTCGCCGGACCATTTGAATTCCTTTAGCCGATCGGCCAGTTTCGGGGCCGTGACCAAATCCATGCTCAAGACCTCGACCTGGAGCTTCGACAGAGCCGGAAGGATCGAGGAAAGATCGTGGAAATAACAAGCGACCCATCGCCGGGCCTTAATCCCTTTAAAGATCCGGTTGATTTGCTCGACCGCCGCGTCCAAGAGGGGCTCTCCGGCCTTGAACGCCGGCTCATCCAGCTGGATCTCCTTGACCCCCGCCTTCTCCAGCGCTTCCACTTCTTTCCGGAGCAGATCGGCGTAGAGAGCCAGGAGCGAGGCGGGAGTTTGCCCTTTCGAGATTTCCGTGAAAGTGACCAGAGTCAATGGTCCCGGCAGGGCCACCTTGATTGGCTTCTTCGCCGCCTTCGAGGCGAACTGGAACTCCTCGGCCGTCGAGCTTTTCTGCCATTGAAGCCCGCCGTTTGACTCCAGCCGGCGGTAATAGACATTGTTGTCGAAGAACCGGCGCAGGGCCCCTCGGTTCAATCCCCGGGCGGACCGGGCGATCGGGTGGGCCAGATCTTCCCACCGGACCTGCCCGTCGGTGATGAGGTCCAGCTCGGCTCCCTCCTGCTCCTGGATCACCCGGCGGATCACCTTCTGGAGCTCCTGTTCCAACGCCTCGTCGGGGACCGATTTCTTCTGCCAGCGATCGATGGTTCCGGGCAGGTTGTCCGAGCTGCCTTCAATGACCTTAGGATAAGAACCGACAACGGTTGTTCGAATCGACATGGGTTTACCTTCCTTTAGCTAGCTGGGTTTGGTGAGCGCAAAAGGATCGTCCAACAGATGCGCGATTTTCGGATTTTTTAAGAGACCCCATTCCTCCATCACTTGCCGCAGAGAAGCGTCGGTCTTCACCGCCTGCTTGACCAGTTCCGCCGCTTTTTGATAGCCGATGGTAGGGTTCAGCGCGGTGGCCAAACCCACCGACCGCTCCGCGTACTGCCGGCACCGCTTCACGTCGGCCCGGATCCCCCGCACGCATCGGTCGGTGAAAAGCCGGATCCCGTTGCTCAAGATCTGCACCGAGGTGACCAAGGTGTGACCCATGACCGGCATCATGACGTTCAGTTCCAACTGCCCCGCCTGCGCGGCGAAGGCGATGGTCAGGTCATGCCCGATCACATGGAAGCAGACTTGGTTCAACATCTCGGCCATGACCGGGTTCACCTTCCCCGGCATGATCGAGGAGCCGGGCTGCATCGCCGGAAGTTCCAATTCCCCGAAGCCGGTCCGGGGACCGGAGTTTAAGAGGCGGAAGTCGTTGGCGATCTTCGTGACGTCGAGTGCGAGCCCCCGCACCGAGTGGGACACGTGGGCGACGTCACTCATGCTCTGCGTCACCTCGAACAGATTTCTAGCCGGTACGACTGGAAGTTTCGTTTCCCGCCGGAGAATCCCGACGGCCGTCGCCCGGTAGCGGGGATGGCTGTTTAACCCGGTCCCGACGGCGGTGGCCCCCAAGTTCAGCTCGTAAAGCCATTCCTGGGATTGGAGGATCCGGCCCCGGGCCTTCTCGACGATCCGGGCGTAGCCGCTGAACTCCTGGCCCAGCCGGATCGGCACCGCGTCCTGCAGATGGGTCCGCCCCGACTTGATCACCCGGTCGAAGGCCTTGGCCTTCACTTTCAATACCTTCTCGAGATCCTCGAGAACCTCGATGAGCTCCGGCAGAACGAACAAGATCGCCAGCCGGATCGAGGTGGGGATCACATCGTTGGTGGACTGGGCCATGTTGACATGATCGTTGGGATGGACCTTCGAGTAGTCGCCCCGGCGTCCGCCCAAGATCTCGATCGCCCGGTTGGCCAGGACCTCGTTCACGTTCATGTTAAGGGAAGTCCCCGCCCCCGCCTGATAGACGTCGACGACGATCTGCTGCTGGAGGCCGTTCCGGTTGGTGATCAGCTCCCGGGCCGCCTGCTGGATCACTCGGCCCCGCCGAGAATCCAGCCGGCCTAAGCGGATATTGGCCTGGGCCGCGGCAAGCTTCACCGTGCCCAGCGCCCGGATCATCGCCACGGGGAAGGTCAACCGGCTGACCGGGAAATTCTCCAGGGCCCGGACGGTCTGGACCCCGTAGTAGGCCTTCGACGGGACCTTTTTCGGGCCCAGCGAATCCTTCTCAATTCGATATCGCATAGAAGCGTTATTTTATCACGAATGGCCCCGGCTCAGCGGCGAGTTCTCAGACACGCTCGGCAGCCCCAGCGTGGCTGCCTCGCTCCTACTCCGGCCCTCGCTCGTCCCCGGAATTCCAGCTCCCAGGGGACACCATGCCCGCTCGGGCCTCCGAGGGTCTTCGAACTCATCCGCTGAGCCGGGGCCTTTGCACATGGCGAACCCAGGGGTGGCGGGTGCAGTGGCTCCCCCCAGCAGGGCCAACCTTATAAACTGATGTCCAAGAGAAACCACATCCTCCCAAAGCCCGGACTGAGCAAGCAGGAATGGGCGTGAATCAGAAGGGCGGGAAATCATCGGAAACCCATGACACAGGGCCCGATGCCGGGAGACACTCACTCGACAGGACCCCGGACGCCTCGCGCCGATCCGGGGCCTTCAGCCAACTAAACGCTGAAGCGGAAGTGCATCAGATCCCCATCCTGGACGATGTACTCCTTCCCTTCCAGGCGCAGCTTCCCCTGTTCCTTGGCCGCCGCTTCTGCGCTGAGGCGCGTGGTGGCGCTTCCGCTAGCGCCAGCCACCGATCTGGCGGCGACGAAGTCGTTGTAGCCGATCACCTCGGCCCGGATGAACCCCCGGGCCATGTCGGTGTGAATCTTGCCAGCGGCCTCCTGCGCGGTGGAGCCCCGACGGACGGTCCAGGCCCGATTCTCCTTCGGCCCGACGGTGAAAAAGGTGACTAGGTTCAGGATCTCGTAGCCGGCCCGGATCAACCGGTTTAACCCCGGCTCGGAGAGGCCGATCGCTTCCATATACTCGGAGCGCTCCTCCTCTGATTCCAGGGCCGCGATCTGGGCCTCGATCGCCCCGCAGATCGCAACGACAACCGCTCCTTCCTCCGCGGCAATCTCCCGGACCTGCTGTACCGTCGGAGAGGAATCGGGCGCGGCGGCGGCCTTCTCGTCGATGTTGGCAACGTAAAGGACCGGCTTGGCGGTCAGGAGATTCAACGGCTTCACCATCTCCCAATCTGCGGGAGGCAGCGTCCGGGTCACGGTTCTCGCTGGGATCCCACCATCGAGCGGCTTGGCGACCCGCTGAAAGATCTCGACCGCGGCAACGGCCTTTTTGTCTCCGGACTTGGCGAGTTTTTCCAAACGCTGGAGGTTGGCCGTGACCACACTCAAGTCCCGGATCGCCAGCTCCGTTTCGATGATCTCGATGTCTCGCTTCGGATCAACGGAACCGCTGACAT
Organism: Candidatus Omnitrophota bacterium; assembly: GCA_016201735.1. Classification (GTDB taxonomy): domain Bacteria; phylum Omnitrophota; class Gorgyraeia; order 1-14-0-20-64-10; family 1-14-0-20-64-10; genus JACQCH01. The sequence continues at coordinate 5,036 of JACQCH010000039.1, read as the reverse complement.
GGATCACCTGGGGATCCTCGAAACAGCGAACCACATGGGCGATCGCCTCCACCTCGGCGATGTGCCCCAGGAACTGGTTCCCCAGTCCCTCTCCCTGGCTCGCCCCTTTGACCAGCCCGGCGATGTCTACAAACTCCGTCACCGTCGGGACCACCTTCTCGGTGGGAACCAGCTCCGTCAATTTCTTGAGGCGAGGGTCCGGCACCGGCACCACCCCGACGTTCGGGTCGATCGTGCAGAAAGGATAATTGGAGGCCGGCACGGCGGACCGGGTCAGCGCGTTAAAAAGGGTCGATTTGCCGACATTCGGCAGTCCGACGATCCCGCAGCTAAATCCCATCGTTCCCTTTCTCCGTTAGAACCACCACTCCCAGATTCTGCTTATCCACGGAACAAGCAAACCCCAGCCAGCGCAGCTGAGGCAATCAGCCACGGTTCAGAGATCTTCCATTTGATGAGAACAGCCAACGTTACCAAGGCAATGAGGGCTGTCGGAATGTCTGAAATCGCACGCTGAGCCAGGATCACACAGGCCCCCGCGATCGCTCCCGTGGCGGCTGCTGTTACCCCTTTGACAAAGGCATTCAGCTGCGGATTCTTGCCGTGCTTTTTAAACCAGGGGCTGGGAATGACCACGAACAGGTAGACCGGTAGGAAAACACCGATGGCCGCCAACGTTGCCCCCCAGAATCCTCTGACAAGATAACCGATAAACGCCACGGTGATAACAACCGGACCCGGGGTAATCATGGCTACCGCCACGGCATCCATAAACTGCCGCTCGGTAAGCCAGTGGTATTCCCTGACCACACCGCCGTAAAGAAAAGGAACAATCGCAAGCCCGCTCCCGAAAACCATCGCCCCCGCCTTTGCGAAGAAACCGAGAATGCGTGCCGCCGTAGCCGGCGCCATCTCTCCGGCTGCAGCGGAACCCATCCAGGGGACGAAGGCAAGCGCCTTAGCACCGGTTGCCCCCCTCCAAGGAAAAGTCTTCGCCAACAGGGTGACGACTCCGGCCCCTAAAAAGAGCCCGATGATTTCCGTTTGCGTAACCGCCGTCGCGCAGCCCAAGACGACGAAGATGACCCAGAGCAGGATGTCTTTCCCCAGAGTCAGCTTCGTCAGCTTGTAGGCCGCACGCACAATAATGCCGATAACGGCGGCTCCGATTCCATAGAACAGAGCCTGCATCCACGGCAATCCACCAAACCTCGTATAGAGCCAGGAAATCCCAAGGACCATAAGGAAAGAAGGGAGGATAAAGACCAGCGACACCGCCGTGGCGCCGAACACTCCAGCCCTCACATAACCCAGGTACATTGCCAACTGCGCCGCCAAGGGGCCGGGCGCCAACTGAGCCAGCGCCAAACCGTCCACGTAGTCTTCTTTCGAAATCCAGCGGTGTTTCTCAACCAGATCCCGCTGCATGTAGCCCGCCAGCGCAATGGGGCCGCCAAACCCAAACGTCCCTAAGTACAGAAAGTAGCTGAAGAATTGGCACCGTGTGCAGGGAACTGTGGAGGACCCTGACTGAGAAGGCGATGCGTGCGTCACTTTAGTCTCCAATCGACTGGACGGTTAAATCATCAAACCAAATCACGGAATCAGCCTTGGTCCAGAAACCGACCTTCCCTGCCGAGGAGAATGTCCTGTCTCTAGCGTCCATCACCTTTTGGCCATCCCAGTAAATCTCAAAATGATCGCCCTGGGCATTGACTCGATATTCATGCCAAGCATTGGCGGTTACCGGCCCATCCCATCCGGCAAACTGTTGTCGCCGTCCGCCGACCACCTTGTAGAGCCGGATATTATTCTCTAACGCATTGGCTCGGGTCACGTAATAATTATTCTCATCCTGGTACCGAAACACAAGGCCCGCCGCCTGATCCACCCTCCCCGCGACCGCCTTGCAGCGGACATGGAGGCGAAAGTCCCGAAGCTCCGGCTCCTCCGCGACGGCAATTGCAAATCGATAGTCCGTGGGATCCTCATCTAACTGGGCCAAAACATTCGGTCCGCTCGGGGCTTCCTTGTCGGCCTGAATCATCCAGCGCCCAGAACGACCCGCTCCTGTCCGGCCAAACGAAAAATGAGAAGGGGGCTTACCGGTTTCCTCCTCATCAAAATTCCAGCTCCAGACATGCTTTCCCCGGTCCAGCGGAGCTGCGCACGCAAGACGTTGTACCTCGCAGCAACAAAACAGAGCAGCAACGGAAAAACAGGCGGCGAAAAGCGGCTTCATCCTTCACTCATCGATTCCGGGTTTCGCTCGAAGTTGCTTCTTGCGCGAATGGAGCCGCTTGGCCGCCAACAATTTCTCCTTCGCGCGGCGGGAGCGGCGGCGCTTCTGCCGGCGGATCTTGGCGATCCTCTGCCGTTCGGCGCTGAGCCGGCCCAGGATCTGAGTCTCCAGCTTCTCGGCCAAGAGGCGCCGGGCAAGAAACCGGTTCATCGCCTGCGACCGCTCCCGCTGGACCTTCACCTCCAACCCGGAGGCCCGGTGCCGCAAGCAGACGCAGGTGGCGACTTTGTTCACGTTCTGGCCGCCGGGTCCGCCGGACCGGATGAAGCTCTCCTCTAAATCCTCCTCCCGGATCCCTACCCGATTCAACCGCTTTCGGAGCGCCTGCGCCTTCGCCTCGCTCACACCGAACGGATTCATTCCACCCCCATCAATAAAAAAACAGGCCTGGGATCGCTCCCAGGCCTGCAATGACTCATACGCGAAGAGCGAAAACTCTTACGCGCTGACCGGGGAAAGCCGCTTCACGTTGGAAGCCTGCTCGCCCTTGGGGCCGGTGGTAATTTCAAATTCCACCGCCTCACCCTCGCGGAGGGTCTTAAAACCCTCGCCCTGGATCGCCGAGAAATGGACGAACACGTCCTTCCCGTTCTCCGGGGTGATGAAGCCGTACCCCTTCTGGTCACTGAACCACTTCACAGTACCTTTTGCCATATAAACTTGGATAACCTTCCTTTCTTCAACGAGCTAGGAAGAGACCGTATAAACAAAAACGACTGCCGCTTGAGTAAGAACTGCGCAGTCGTGTATGAACCTTGTCTATCACTCTCACCAGCCAGTTTCACACTTACTCACAACGGATCTATCCTAGACGAACCCCGCCGAAATGTCAAGGACAATCGCCGGCGTGAATTCGGGTGGAAATCCACCGCCCCCACGGCTATACTATAATGGAGTTTTGCCGTCATTTTAGGAGGAACACCCCTATGGCACTTAATCAGATCACCGGGGCGCTGGGGAACGATGCCGACAACCTGCTCGGCTTCTCGAACCCGAAGATCAAGAAAGAACAGCTTCACCTGCCCGGCCCGGACTGGGTGGAACGGATTTTCACCCCAAGCGATCGGCCCCGCCCGGTCCTGAAAAACCTCCAGACCCTGCTGGATCACGGGCGGCTCGCCGGCACCGGGTATCTGTCTATCCTCCCGGTTGACCAGGGAATCGAGCACTCCGCCGGCGCTTCCTTCGCGCCGAACCCGGAATATTTCGACCCGGAGAAGATCGTCAAGCTGGCCGTTGAGGGGGGCTGCAACGCCGTCGCCTCGACGCTGGGCGTCCTGGGGGCCGTTTCCCGCAAGTACGCCGGCAAGATCCCGTTCATCCTGAAGATCAACCACAACGAGCTGTTGACCTACCCGAATAAGTTCGACCAGATCCTGTTCGCCAACGCAAATCAAGCGAAGGAGATGGGGGCTGTGGCGTTGGGAGCGACGATCTATTTCGGGTCGCCGGAGAGCGGCCGGCAGATCCAGGAGATCAGCCACGCCTTCTACCAGGCGCACCAATTGGGGCTGGCGACGATCCTCTGGTGCTACCTAAGAAGCAGCGCCTTCAAGAAGGATAAGGATTACCACCTCGCCGCCGACTTGACCGGCCAGGCCAACCACTTAGGGGTCACGATCGAGGCGGACATCATCAAGCAGAAACTCCCGGAAAATAACGGGGGCTACACCGCCCTTAATGTCGAATCCAGCTATGGAAAGACCGACAAGCGGGTCTACACCGATTTATCCAGCGACCACCCGATCGATCTGTGCCGGTACCAGGTCTTAAACTGTTACGCCGGCAGGATCGGCCTGATCAACTCCGGCGGGGCATCGGGGAAGAACGACTTCGCCGAGGCGGTCCGGACCGCGGTCATCAACAAGCGCTCCGGTGGGATGGGATTGATCAGCGGAAGGAAGGCCTTTCAGCGTCCGATGAAGGATGGCGTGAAATTATTAAACGCCATCCAGGACGTCTACCTCTGCAAGGAAGTCACGATCGCGTAAACCATACAAAACTTACCGGTAGATGTCGCGGCGATGGCCGATATCGATGACAATGACAAGCAGACGGTCCCGCTGAATCACGTAGACAATACGGTAGCTTCCTACCCGATAGGAATAATGGCCGCGGAGCTCCCCTTTGAGAGGCTTTCCTTGATAAGGATCTCTTCCCAAATCATCGAGGGCTTGGGATACCCGCCGGTAAATGGCCGGTTCGCTTCGGGCAATCCGGGCCAGGGCTTTTTCTGCCTGACCGGTAAACTCTAATTTATAGCTTGGCAAGGGAACGCTTGATCTCGGCCCAAGAATGGGTCCTTCCCTTGCGAAGGTCTTCGTGACCCTTCTTTAGACCAGCCATGGCGTTCGGATCAGCCAAGATATCGAGGGTTTCCATCAAGGATTCGTAGTCATCGATGCTCAACATGACTACAATGGGCCTGCCTCGTTTCGTCACGACGTAACGATCCAGCCGGCTATCAATCCGGCCAATCACCTTTGGCAATTCCGGACGCAGTTCTTTCAGACTCACCGTATTGATCATCGTTTTGCCCCTCCGACATAAAGGATACACTATAATGTATACCCTGTCAACCTCATTCAGAGGAAGGTATCAGTTTAGCGTTCTGAGAAGATTTTGCTTGATCGTTTCCGCCATCGTATCGTAGAGTGAAGCCACTCCCCGATCATAGGGGAGGTTATTCTGGCTGCTTTCAACGATCCGCAGAACCTGTCCAAGCACGAACTCG